>NZ_JBALPC010000056.1:819-14451 GCF_036965225.1 Bacillus sp. JJ1474
ATAATGACAAGCCGATAATTTGACTTTAAACGATTGATGGCCTCCATCAGGTTCAGTACTATTTCTTTATTTTCCACATATTGCTCAACATTAAAAGCAGATGGTATTTCACTCCCTTTAGAAATGGAATTAAAAAGCCTCCAGCGCTGCCGTTTGCGTATTTCATCGATGACAACATGTTTGGCAATACTAAACAGCCATGTTTTAATGCTCGAACGGTTGTCAAAATGTTCAAAGGCCGTATACGCCCGAACGAATGTATCATGAACAAAATCCTCACAGCTTTGTTTATCTTGGATCATAAACAATATAAATCGATAGACATCTTCATAATATATTTCATACCACTCCATCACGAGCTCTTCCCGATTTCTGTTCAATTTCTTCCTCACCCGCCTTTTTTTTATCAGTATATTAATCTGTCGTTCTAATAAGATAAACGTGACAGTGTTTTTTTATGATGTTGTAATGGGATACACTATACATGAAACTTAATGGCTTGAGTTTTTGATGGATAACTTGAAAAACGCGTTCCATGAACGTTCATGATGCCTAATTAAGGGGTTTTACAATTCAAATTGAAACCTTTCCATATGACCAATCGTAAATAAACATAATAACTCCTATGAAAGAAGTGATTGTGTGAGCAATGTCATTCTCTTTTCACTTATTGCAGGATTAGCTTCTGCACTAGTGCTGATCCCTTTCTCAAAAAACAAAAAAATAGATGGTAAAAAGTCAAACTCAGCAGCACTTATTACAGCCATTGTTCTTATCATTATAATTGTCTTTTCCTTCTATTATATTACCAATCTCGATCGCAACCTGACGTCCTTCTGGTTTTTTGCCATTATCGTTACTCTTTGTGGAGCGTTGTTTGCTTCGGGCAAGGAAAGAATGATCAAAGGCCTGCTATTTCTAGCTAGTCTAATAGTCGGAGGGTTTTTCTTAACTGCCTTCCTCTTCAATGCTGATGAAAAATATGAAATTGCCAAAATGAAGGAAAAAATGGAGATTGAGACATTTGATGAAAATGAAACTCCAGCAAGTGTACCGCCTCAATTTGCAAGAAATAAAATGAAGAAAGCTTTCGGACAAGTGCCTAATACGAGCTATTATGAGCTTGGAAACTTGCAAATTCAAAAGGTGAATGGGAATTATGTGTATATTGCTCCGGTTGAGTTTTCGGGATTGTTCAAATGGATTAATGGGAAACAAACTCCAGGGTATTTTACCATTAGTGCTACTGACTCTTCTGCAAATCCTAAATTTATTCAGACTGAAATGATTTACACTCCTTCTTCATATTTTAATAAAAATCTTGAACGCCATATTCGGATGCAGTACCCGAAGCATATTTTTTACGGCGAAGCCCAATTAGAGATTGATGATGAGGGAAAACCACATTATATCCGCACATTTGGTGAATTTGTTTCAGCCCGTAATGGTTTTGATGTTAAAGGAATTATCATTGTGGATCCTAAAAATGGCGATACGGAGGAATATCGCTTAGCGAACGTGCCGGCATTTATTGATGGTGCGGTTTCTCCAGAGGCCGTCAGCTTACAAAATAGCTATTTCGGAAATTATGTTCACGGATTCTGGAATAGTGTATTTGGCAAAAGGGATGTAAAGCTTCCTTCAGATGAAGGCACTGAAGCAAATGTTAGTCCCATCTTTGATGAAAAAGGCGATATGTATTACTTTACCGATTTTACGAGTCCGAAAGAAGGTGTGGATTCGATGCTTGGGTATTCCCTGACCAACTCAAGAACCGGTGAAGCGACTTATTATACTGGTAATCTTGAAGAATCCTACATGGACTCCCAAGGTGCTTTACAAATCATTGAGAAGAAATTTATAGAAAAGAAATGGGATGGTGAGATGCCTGTCCTGTATAACTTCTATGGAGAAGCAAGCTGGCTTACGCCAGTGCTCGATTCTAACGGATTTTTACAAAATTACTTTATTGTTTCAGCAGCTAATCCGGAAATTTCCGTGTATGGAAATACGCCAAACGAAGCCTTAAAGCTGTACAAAACAGCTCTCCAGAGAGGCGGCGGCACTGTAGACGGAAGCTCTAAGGCCGAGGAAAAACAAGTAAACGGAACCGTAGTACGGGTTTATAAAGAGAAGACTGGAGATTTCACGATTGTGTCATTCCTCCTAGATAACAGAAAAAACTACGTAATTTCTTCAGAGAGCAGCCCAATGGCTATTTATCTCCAGGAAGGTGACATAGTAAGGGTAATTTACTTGGATACGGGTGAAGACTTCTCCCCTGCAAAGGAAATATTAATTGAAGGGTTAGAGTAAAAAGTTTAAAAAACACGATGGAGATCTAATATAGAGCTTCATCGTGTTTTTTTATAGTAATAGTTTAATTAGATGGAAATTCACTGGACATGAAATAGCGCTCATGCAAAATATTTCGATGATGAAGCTCATGTCCTGCTATAACACTTGCAATCGCACGGACTGTAATCTCAGAGCCATTAGCATTTCCTTTCCTCAGCCATGCAGCAGGATCTAAACTTTTCAGCAAAACGATTGTGGATTGGCGTACAATTGAAAAATTGTCTAGAAGTTCCTGCATAGACAATTGATTAAATGAGCCATTTTGGACATAAAGATTATCGTCAAATCCCGGAAGCGGAGACGTTTCGCCTCTTGCAATGCAAAGAATCCGATAACCCATAATACGTTCCGTGTCTGCCATATGTCCAATCACTTCTTTTACCGTCCATTTATTAGACTCATATTGAAATTGACCCTGTCTTTCTGTCACATCTTTAATCGCATTCACCGTTTCCTTCAACTGCTCATTTAATAAAAGAATCATTTCTCCCTCTGGCACTAAATTAACATAAGCTGAAAAATAAGCAGGATATTCATTTGCATATGGTTTTTGATACATATACCTTCACCCTTTATTATTTTATTTTTGAAAACTTCCCAGCATGTTGAAAAATTCATTCAGGAACTCATGAAATAGCTTCGCAGTTGGGAGCATTTCACGATCAGTCGGTATAATCACCCCTACCGTCCTTGTGACTTGAGGTTCGATATGGATTTTTACTGTTTGACGGGGCAAACTGTCAATCAATGTGATTTCGGGAATTAGCGTTACACCGAGACCGGCTGAAACTAAGCCTTTTATCGCATCTATATCCTCTCCCTCAAATGTCACATTCGGCTGAAAACCTTGCTGCTGACAGGCATTTACAGTAATTTCACGCAAAATATAGCCGTTTGGAAATAAGACGAAGGAGTCATCCCTTAATTGGCTTAATTTGATTGACTTCCGATCCGCTAGAGGATGCCTAACTGGCAATAGAGCGACTATTTTTTCTGTGAATAAAATATTTCCCAGCACTTTTTTATCATCTTTCGGAACTGGACCAAGGAGTGCCATATCGATATCTCCCTTTTTTACCCCATCTATTAAACTTTGATAAGAGCCTTGACGCAGCTGATATTTCACTTCCGGATGCTTCCTGCTAAAGGCAGAAATAGCAGTCGGCAGTGTATATGCAGCAAGACTGCTTGGGAATCCAATCCGAATCGTCCCCTTCTCCGGGTCCAAATATTCATCTACTTCACGTCTCGCACTTTCTATCACATGCATCGCTTCCTCCATGTGCTCGAGAAATATTTTTCCTATTGGTGTTAACCGAACATTTCTGCCCTCGCGAATAAATAAATCGACTCCGAGCTCTGCTTCTAAATTAAAGATCTGCCTGCTAACCGCTGATTGTGCTACATGGAGCGCATCTGCAGCTTCAGTCACGTGCTCCCTTTTTGCAACCTCCATAAAATACTGTATTTGTCTTAATTCCATATATACCCATCTCCCCCGATTCATCTCACAGCGGCATTGTTCTTATCTAAAATTCATATTGTTTAGATTATTTTTTCATTATAAAATTTCTTTAATAGAAAATCCATTTATTTGGTTATAAATTCTAAAAATATCCAAATATTGTTATCTAATAAACAATTAATTTATACAGAGGGGAAATGATCATTATGCAAACTATAGAGGAAGTGAAAAAAAACGAATCCAAAGTAGCCGTTAATTATGTAAATGAAGTATTTGAAAAGGTGAAAATCAGAAATCCGTTTGAATCAGAATTTCATCAAGCTGTTGAAGAAATCTTTGATTCACTTTTACCTGTATTCTCTAAACACCCGAAATATATGGATCAAAACATTCTCGAAAGAATTGTTGAACCTGAAAGGGTCATTACTTTCCGTGTTCCATGGACTGATGATAAAGGAAAGGTACAAGTAAATCGCGGATTTCGCGTCCAGTACAGCAGTACCCTCGGCCCCTATAAAGGCGGCATTCGTTTTCATCCTACCGTAAATTCCAGCATCATTAAATTCCTCGGTTTTGAACAAATCTTCAAAAATTCCTTAACTGGTCTCCCAATTGGAGGAGCAAAAGGCGGGGCAGATTTTGATCCGAAGGAAAAATCAGATGGAGAAATCATGCGTTTTACGCAAAGCTTTATGACTGAACTATATAAGCATATTGGTCCTGATACTGATGTGCCAGCAGGAGATATTGGAGTTGGCGCAAGAGAAATTGGCTATATGTTCGGTCAATATAAGCGACTTTGCGGAGCCTATGAAGCTGGTGTATTAACTGGCAAAGGGCTTGAATATGGAGGAAGTTTAGGACGTAAAGAAGCAACTGGATATGGACTTGTCTATTTCGTTGAAGAAATGTTAAGAGATAAAGGCCATAGCTTTAACGGAAGCACCGTGATTGTCTCTGGATCAGGGAATGTTTCAATTTATGCGATTGAAAAAGCCATGCTATTAGGCGCTAAAGTAGTAGCATGCAGTGATTCTAATGGATATATTTATGATGAAAATGGGTTAAATCTTGAAACTGTTAAACGCATAAAAGAGGTTGAGGGCAAGCGAATCTATGAATATGTTTATGAACACCCTCATGCACAATATGTTGAAGGCTGTTCTGGCATCTGGTCGATCCCATGTGATATCGCTCTTCCATGTGCAACTCAAAACGAAATAGATGAGTGCTCTGCAAAAATTCTTGTAGCCAATGGTGTCAAAGCTGTCGGTGAAGGAGCCAATATGCCGTCTAACCTAGAGGCGATCGATGTGTTTCTAAAGGATGACATCCTCTTTGCACCAGGAAAAGCGGCAAATGCCGGTGGAGTATCTGTTTCAGCACTCGAAATGTCTCAGAATAGCGCAAGAATTGCATGGACATTTGAAGAAGTAGATGAAAAACTTCATCAAATCATGAAAAATATTTACCGCAACACAGTCAATGCGGCTGAAGAATATGGCTATCCAGGTAATCTAGTTATCGGCTCAAACATCGCAGGCTTTATTCGTGTCGCTAATGCTATGATTGTACAGGGCGTTGTTTAATAGAAAAAAGGTGGACGCATTAGGGGAATTCTAATGTATCCACCTTTTTTCATTGTGAATTCCTTTTGATATAGGATTAGATTATAATAAAATGAAACTTTAATCAGTTGGGGCACTACCCCTATTAGGAGAATTCAATGCTTTCCACATACATATTCAATAGAAATATTATCAGAATTAAATGGGTTCCATTATTTCTTACTGCAATCTTAACTGCTCTCTTAAGTGAGGTCAAAGTGGTCCCTTTTTATGGGGAGGATTTTCGATTCGGATTAGGCAGTATTGCTTTTTTTTTGCTGATTCTTATTTTTCCTCCAGTATCTTTAATTCGTACAGGGGTCATTACAGGAATGACTGTTATTAGTTTGCGTACCTGTGAGGATTTGGTGTTCAACCATGTTTCTTTTGGGCTAAGCTTTGAGAGTCATTTCCCAGCTTTTCTGTATTATTTCTTGTTTGCTTTAGGATTTAGCATTATTAATATTAATAATTACAAATCCTCTCCTCTTCTCCTTGGAGTTTTCGCTGCCTGCTTCGAATTCATTGGAAACAGCGCCGAGCATCTTATGCGCTATTTGCTTATCCATCATTCGAACATTAATCTGCAAGAATGGTTAATGCTTAGCGGTGTAGCTTTACTCCGAAGCTATTTTGTAGTAGGAATATATAGTTCCATTACGATTTCTGAGCAAAAAAAACAGATGCAAGAAATGCTCGAGGTTGGATCAGAATTATATGCAGAAACTCTTTATTTACAAAAGTCGATCGATCATATTGAACAGATTACAGGATCGAGCCATGATTTATATCGAAAATTAAAAAGGCACAATCTTTCAGAGTTGAGTAAGCAAGCATTGCTCATCGCACAAGAAATACATGAAGTGAAAAAAGATTCGCAGCGAATTCTTTCTGGACTAGCAAAAATTTCATCGCAAAAGAAAACAGATGCGGTCTATCTTTCTGATGTTCTCGGTATCGTAGCAATATCAAATGAAAAATATAGTGATTTGTTAGGGAAAGAAATCACCTTTCAGCTAAAGACATCCATTGATTTTGAGACAGCTCAGCAAATTCCCCTCCTTGCGATATTAAATAATCTCACTGCAAATGCAGTCGAAGCCATCGAGGGCATAGGGGCAATTGATATTCAAGCCATTAATGAGTCTGCAAATACTGTATTCATTGTAGAGGATACAGGAAAAGGAATCGCAGATGAGAACTTGTCTCTTATTTTTGAACCAGGTTATACGACTAAATATAATGATCACGGTGTGGCCGCAACTGGCATTGGCCTTTCCCATGTACAAGACATTGTACATTCGCTAGAAGGCCAAATTAAAATAGAATCCTCTGCAAATAGAACCATTTTCCGAATACATATTCCAACTAGTAACATAAGAAAGCGGGTTGAATTAAACTGAGATATTTTATTATAGATGATGATGCAGCAAGCCGAAGTATGCTAAAAAAAATCATTGTCGATGGAGAACTTGGCCATGTTATTGGTGAGGCTGAGAGTGGACATGAGTCGCTTCAGCTTATTCTTTCAACTCGTCCTGATTTTGTCTTAGTTGACTTTTTGATGCCAGAGCTGGATGGGATTGAAACGATCGAACAGTTAAGAGAACAAGGGTTTCAAGGCCAGTTTATTATGATTTCTCAAATAGTAAATAAAGAAATGGTCGGGGAGGCTTATGAAAAAGGGGTTGAATTCTTTATCCACAAACCAATCAATCGGGTTGAAGTATTCAGCATCCTAAAAAGAACAGCTGACCAATTTCATCTCAAGCAGTCTCTATTATCTATCCGAGAATCACTCGCCCACATTGAAACAACTAAAAACACGAAAAAACAACAAAGCGTGAAAGAAATCGTTTTATCGATATTAAATGATATGGGGATTATCGGTGAAGCAGGCAGCGAAGATATGGTGTTGATGATGGAATACTTAATGAATCAAAAAAATGGGAGCACTCTGCTGCCTCCTTTAAAAGAATTATACGAGGCAGTAGCCATTTCGAATCAAACAGACTCTCCCCAAATGAAAAAAGAAATTAAATCCATTGAACAGCGGATCCGCAGGGCCATTATAGCGGCGCTAAATAACTTAGCTTCACTAGGAAGTTTCGATTACACGAACCCTACATTTGAATATTATGCTCCTCGCTACTTTGATTTTCATGAAATCAGGATGCGAATGAAAGAAATGGATACAGACACCCATGAAACAATGAAAGTAAAAATTAATATAAAAAAGTTCCTGCAAGTTTTGTATATTGATACAATGGAGAAATTCAGTCAAGGTTCATAAATAGGACCTTCATCAAATGACACAATTAATAATTGAATTTAGCTTTTTCTGTTAATAGCCCATCACTTAAAGGTTTTTAGGTGGGGGCTTTTTATTTTTTAATAAAATATTGTCGGATTTTGTAGGATTCAGTAACTTCTCCATATAATTAGTTTATTATTTTCCCTATCGCATAGTAAGCGTTTTCATTATATAAGGAGAGGTGATTTGATGAAAAAGAAAAAGTTCAAATTTAGCTTAGCTTATCAAATTCTTGTTGGATTAACTCTAGGGATTATTGTCGGAGCGATATTTTACGGAAACCCTGCCGTTTCAACTTATTTACAGCCAATCGGGGATATCTTTATCCGACTAATTAAAATGATTGTTGTCCCAATTGTTATTTCTACATTAATTCTTGGCGTTGCTGGAACCGGGGATATGAAGAAATTAGGAAGACTTGGCGGAAAAACCCTTCTTTACTTTGAAATTGTCACAACCATTGCCATTATCATCGGCTTGCTTGCTGCTAACATTGCTAAACCGGGTGCTGGCCTTGATATGTCGAAACTGGCAAAAGGTGATATTCAAAAATATGTTGATACAACAAACGAAGTTACAAGTCATAGCTTTGCCGATACGTTTGTAAACATTGTCCCATCAAACATTATTCAATCTTTAGCGAATGGGGATATGCTAGCGATTATTTTCTTTGCAGTTATGTTTGGTTTAGGAATTGCCGCAATCGGGGAGCGCGGAAAACCAGTCCTTGCTTTCTTCCAAGGAACAGCTGACGCCATGTTCTGGGTAACGAATCAAATCATGAAATTTGCTCCATTTGGTGTATTTGCCTTAATCGGAGTTACTGTTTCAAAATTCGGGGTTGAATCATTAATTCCACTTGGAAAGTTACTCATTTGTGTCTATCTAACAATGATCTTTTTTGTCGTTGTCGTACTTGGTGTTATTGCGAAAATGTGTGGCACAAGCTTACTGCATCTCATCAAGATTTTAAAAGACGAGCTTATTTTAGCCTATTCAACGGCAAGCTCTGAAACTGTTCTTCCAAAAGTGATGGAAAAGATGGAGAAATACGGCTGTCCAAAAGACGTTGTTTCGTTTGTCATTCCGACAGGCTATTCATTTAATCTGGATGGCTCTACTCTCTATCAGGCATTAGCAGCAATCTTTATTGCTCAAATGTATGGGATTGATTTAAGTATTACCCAACAAATTACGTTAATGCTTGTATTAATGGTTACATCAAAAGGAATTGCTGGTGTCCCAGGAGTTTCCTTCGTCGTTCTTTTAGCAACATTAGGCTCTGTAGGCATTCCACTTGAAGGCCTTGCCTTTATTGCTGGGATCGACCGTATTCTAGATATGGCCCGTACGGCTGTCAACGTTATCGGTAATTCACTTGCAGCAGTTGTTATGTCTAAGTGGGAAGGCCGTTTTGATACGAAAAAAGGAAAAGAATACATCACTGCTATTCAAAAATCAGCTTAATAAAAAAAGTGGATGCATCAGAGTTTTCTAATGCATCCACTTTCTTTTTACGCCAACTTTTTGATTATCGCCACTTTTAGATAATTGCCTTCTTTAAATTCCTTCAGTGTCTTAAAATCCTCAGGGAGACTAAATTCCTCTAGAATTGTATATTTATCTCCTGTTTGCTTAAATGCCTTTTCAATAAATCCCTTAAATTTTTTCATATCAAATGTACTGCAATTTGTTGAGGCAACGATAATTCCATTCTTTTCTGTTATTTGAATCGCTTCCTCAAGTAAAGCCGGATAATCCTTCCCTGCACTAAAGGTATGTTTCTTAGATCGTGCAAAGCTCGGAGGATCAAGAATGACCATTTCAAATTTTAAATGCTTTCTAACAGCATACTTAAAATAATGAAATACATCCTCTACAATAATATCATGAGCTTCATAATCAATATCGTTTACACTGAACTGCTCAATCGTTTTACTCTTACTTCGATTGGCAAGGTCCACACTTGTTGTTTTCAAAGCCCCGCCTAAAGCGGCTGCTACAGAAAAAGCTCCTGTATAGGAAAAAGTATTTAATACGGTTCTGCCTTTAGCATACTTATCACGTATTGCCTTGCGGACATTTCTTTGGTCTAAAAAAACGCCTACCATTGCTCCATCATTCAAATAAACTGCAAAGTTAATGCCATTTTCTTTAACGATAAGTGGAAAACTGGCACGCTCCCCTGCCACAAAATCATCATCTTCTATATAGGTTCCTTTTATATTGAAGCGTTTCTTTTCATAAATCCCCTTCGCATCTGCCACTTCGAAAAGAGCTTTGATAATTTCATTTTTAAAATAATAAATCCCTTCACTGTACCAAGTAGCTAAATAATATCCAGCAAAAAAGTCAATCGTCAACCCGCCAATTCCGTCACCTTCCCCGTTGAAAACACGAAAGGCGGTAGTATCTGGATCATCAAAAAACTTTTTGCGACTTTCCAATGCTTTTTTAAGCTTTTTTTCAAAAAAGGATTGATCAATTAATTCCTGCTGATTTCTTGTTAATATCCAACCTCTGCCCTTATTTTGCTTCCCATAATAGCCTGTAGCCAAATACCGATTTTGGCCATCCACTAAATTTATTATGCTTCCTTCGGCTATGCCACTCGGTATATTAATAATTGCCTCTTCCGGAATAAGAGGATATCCTGATTGAAAATTTTTTATAAATACTGATTTCACCTTAAATGCGACTTCTTTATTCATTTGTTCACCCAATCATCTGTTTTCCTTATTTTACACTTTTCATGTTGATATTAACATTCATCAGAATTTCCACCAAATTAATATTATATTAGGAAAATTTTATATTGACGCATATTGTCGAATAATGTTATATTTCGAATAGTATTCCTTATATGTTTTTTAATTTTATTTCAAAGAATTGGAGGGGTAAAAATGTCAGATATTGGTCTTCAGCTTGTTTCGATAGGCGTATACATGGCACTAATGCTTATCATCGGCTGGTACTCCTATCGGAAAACAAGTGATCTTACCGACTATATGCTTGGCGGGCGTTCTCTCGGCCCAGCAGTTACGGCGCTAAGCGCAGGCGCAGCAGATATGAGTGGCTGGCTGTTAATGGGACTTCCAGGCGGAATTTATGTAAGCGGTTTAGCAGATGCTTGGATTGCGGTTGGATTAACCATTGGAGCCTATTTGAACTGGCTGCTTGTAGCGCCTAGATTGCGTACTTATACACAAGTCGCTAATGATTCAATTACTATACCAGGTTACCTAGAAAATCGATTTAAAGACACAACAAAATTATTAAGAATTGTTTCTGGTATTGTTATTCTTATTTTCTTTACATTTTATGTGTCTTCTGGAATGGTAGCAGGGGCAGTATTTTTCAAAAGCTCATTTGGTACGAGCTACCATATAGGACTCTTAATTGTTGGCGGCGTAACTGTAGCCTATACTTTATTTGGCGGCTTCCTGGCAGTTAGCTACACTGACTTCATTCAGGGTCTAATGATGTTAGTTGCATTACTTCTAGTTCCAATTTTGGCATTATCACAAACAGGCGGATTAGGCGAAACTTTTGCCACTGTTCGAGAAATTGACCCAACATTACTTGATTTCTTTAAAGGGACAACAACTATAGGAATTATCTCAGCAATGGCATGGGGATTAGGCTATTTTGGTCAGCCTCATATTATCGTTCGCTTTATGGCAATTTCATCTGTCAAAGAAACAAAAAGTGCTCGCCGCATCGGTATCGGCTGGATGATTTTCTCTTTATTAGGAACAATCTTCACAGCCTTAATTGGTCTTGCATTTTTCCATAAGAATCCACAATTTACGTTAGACAATCCTGAAGCTGTTTTTCTAACTTTAGGTCAAATTGTCTTCCATCCTCTTTTCGCAGGATTCTTATTGGCAGCTGTTCTAGCAGCCATCATGAGCACGATTTCGTCTCAATTAATTGTTACATCAAGTGCGTTAACTGAAGATTTATATAAAGTATTATTAAGAAAAGATGGTACTGATAAAGAATATGTCTTCTTTGGCCGTATGGCAGTTTTAGCTGTATCAGTTATTGCTGCAGTACTTGCTTGGGAACAAAATGATACAATCTTAGGTCTAGTTGCTTATGCGTGGGCTGGCTTCGGAGCAGCATTCGGTCCAACCATTATTTTAAGCTTATATTGGAAGAAGATGACAAACTGGGGCGCCATTGTGGGGATGATCGCTGGGGCATTAACGGTTATCATTTGGAAAAATGCTGGCCTTGGAGATACTCTCTATGAAATCGTACCAGGCTTTATCATCAACTTAATCCTTACCTATGTTGTCAGCTTAATCACATATAAACGCAACGAGGAAATTGAGAAAGAGTTTGATGAAAGTGTCAGATTGCTAAAGAGTGAATGATAGATAAATCCTCCTTTTTTAAAGGGAGGATTTTTTCTTGCCTTTTATATCTTTCGTTGATTTCTTATATTCTTATTCGTTTTAACAGTATCAAAATTATACTTAATTATTTTCGCAACAATGTGTATGATTAAGATAGAATCATAGTCATAAGTTATTTTAAAGGAGTGCTTTTGTACATGCTTAGGGTGGGGATTGTCGGTCCACAATCTACTGTAGAAAGAATTTTACATATTGCACACGGCTTACATCTAGATGCGATTTTTCTATCGTATCCATATAAAAAAGTAAGAGAAACAGAAGATCTCATAAAGAAGAATCATAACAAAGTTGATTTTTGGATATTCTCAGGAAGAATATCATATAACATAGCATGCAATGAGGTTGAGGATACTGAACACCTTATTTTTATCGATCATACGGAAGCTGGTATTTTCAAAGGGTTGATAGAGTTTGTTTATCAAACAGGATCCAATTTTGATCACTTTAGCATAGATGAGATATCAAAAAGCCATTTGGAGACCGCTTTAAACCAACTTACAATAAAGCCTGAAAAAATTTTTCTCAAAACCTTTTCTGAGGATACTTCGACAGAGGAATTAATTCGTTTTCATCACCATTGCTGGGAAAATGGCGAAACGAAAGGGGCCATCACCTGCTATGAAGAAGTATACTTGCGGCTAAAAAAAATGGGGATCCCTGCTTTTAGAATCTCAACAAGTGATATTGAAATCAAACATACTTTAAAGATTCTTTCTGAAAAAATAAAAACATTATACTTTCGGGACTCCCAAGTAGCTGTACAAGTATTTGAAATGGTCCATTTAGAAAATCATTTCAGAAGTTTGAAACAATCTTATCAACTTCAGTTTATCGAATTGAAGTTAAAAGAAATTTTAATTCACCTTAGTCAGCACTTAAATGGTTCCCTTATTGAAAAAGGACTTGGGCGGTACTTAATATTTAGCTCCCGTGGTGACAGTGAAAGAGAAATTCAAAGGATCGAAGAAACAGTTAACAGGCTTATATTGGAATCTGGTTTAAAAGTCGGTGTTGGGATCGGTTATGGTGAAACAATTTTTTCGGCAGAATTAAATGCAAACAATGCACTAATTTACTCTAAAGAAAGAAATGGTTCTATCATCATTGTTCAGGAAAATGGAGAAATTGTGGAGGCAGAAAGTGAAAGTTTGGAGATAGATGACTTTCCATATTTTAATGATAAACACTTTATGAGTGCACTTGAAAAAGCAAAAATTAACTTGAAACATTATATTGAAGTATTTTCTTTAGTTAAAAAGTCAGGTTTAAAAGAATTTACCGTAAAAGATATTTCCGTTCAACTTGCTAAGGACGAAAGAAACACAAGGCGTTTTATCGAAAGCCTTTGCGATGCTGGACTAGCTGAATACATTGGTCTTGAGCCATTTCCTGCAAGAGGAAGACCAAGGCGCGTTTACAAACTTACAAACTCACCAAATAAAATGATTTAAGACTGTTGGGAAC
>NZ_JBALPC010000057.1:0-22552 GCF_036965225.1 Bacillus sp. JJ1474
TTTCAAAAAGAAAAACCCTAGCGGCGTTATAATAAAAAACAGGTTTAAAAATAATCACTCGCTACGGATTATAGGCCATTTAGTTGAATAACACACTTTAAAGAAAACTGAATATTTATGTTGAAATATTTATGAGATGATGAAGGTCCGATGCTTTAACACTGTAAATATTTAAAGTAATAAGTTTGGTTAGAAATGCTTATTTAAATAAAGAGATTACAAAAGTTATTATTGGGGATTATACAGATTAATAATTAAACATGGAGATGATTATGGTGAACGAGCGAAAATCAGCTAATGAGGTTGCCGAGGCAGAAATGAAAATAATTGAAAAACTCGAAGATGGTAAGGTCCATGGCACAACAAAAGGAAGTACTGAGGAAACAACAGCAAACCTTAATTTGCAGGCAAAATTCAGCGATGAAGATGATGAGCCTGAAATAGGTACTTCCCCGGCAGCCATTGTAACACCTTCATAAGGTAGAAATAAGGAATGATAAAGAAGTCGGCGAGTCGACTTTTTTCTTATTGTGTGAATATTTTTCTTTCCAAATTATTGGCTATTGGTGAAATTTTGATAGATAAGCATTAGTCAGCTAGTACCAGAATAAATGTTTTTTTAGACATACCGATTAAAGAATGGTGGAATCTATATCGAGAAAGCAATAGGAAACTAATTGAGGAAGAAATTAGAGAATCTTTAGGTGAACTTTCTTTGGAAGAACTTCAAAGGATCCGTGAACAGATAAAAGAAAAACAGAATTGAATGTACAGCAGTTAGATTAACCTAATACAACAAAATTGTTTGAAGGAATCGTTACAAAAATATGTGCATTCTGCTTTAATTGGGATGCTTTATTCTTCTTTAAGTAGCGGAGGTTAGTGGCAGTTCAAACTTTCAGGTGATTTTGTTATATATTAATAATTGTATGTTTAATGTTTAAATCTGGATTTCCTACATGAATTTAGACTTCTTTGGAAATAAAATGATTATGATTCTTTTAAACGAAGATCCGTGCAAGACAATTTAAAAAAAGAAAGGGGCTATCTCATGAAAAACATTAAAGAAGGCGAAATCTTTACAAATGACCAGGGCGAGGAAATTGAAGTGCTGGCAGTCGTAAATATGGAAGGGACAGAATACGTTGCAGTCAGCTTTGTGGAGGATCTTCAAGAAGAAATCGAGGAAGACATTGATATTTTCTTTTTAAAGGTCAATCAGGATGGAGATTTCACAGCCATTGAAAGCGATGAGGAATTCGACAGAGTTTCTTCAGCCTTTGATGAAATAATGCAAGAAGACTAATACTTTACAGGAAAAAAAGGGAGTAAAAAACCTTGCTAATGGGGCTGTTGACAATCTAATAGGAATATCGAAAATCTGTGTAGAATTTATTCTATACAGGTTTTTTTATTGGGGGAATTTATATGATAGGTCGTAAAGATGATTAACAAAGTAAAATGGAATTTAATGGTTTAAACGATTTTGTTCCATCAAACCATATTTCTTCGACAAATTAATGAGAAGATAGATTTTCCATTATATATAACAAAGCGGAAAGGTATTATTCAAAACTTGTTTAAGGACAGAGGGCATTCTGGAAGGAATTTTGTTTTTTATGATTTAGATGGTAATAAATTTGATGTATGGGGTGAACTTAGTCCAATCTTCAAAGAAAAATATCTTATTTCCAGATAGCATGCTAAAGGAGGCGATGATTCTACAAAACAGAAAACAAATAAAAAACCCTAGAACCATTGATATAACAAGGTTTCTAGGGTTTTTACTTACGCTATTTACAAAGCGTATTAATTAACGAGAGTAGAACTCAACGATTAGAGATTCGTTAATTTCAGCTGGAAGTTCAGAACGCTCTGGTAAGCGAGTGAAAGTTCCTTCTAATTTGTCAGCATCGAATGTAACAAAATCAGGAACGAAATTGTTAACTTCGATTGCTTCTTTAACAATGTCAAGGTTGCGAGATTTTTCGCGAACGCTGATTGTTTGACCAGGTGCAACACGGTAAGATGGGATATCTACACGCTTGCCATCAACTAAGAAATGACCATGGTTAACAAGTTGGCGCGCTTGGCGACGAGTGCGTGCTAAGCCTAAACGATAAACAACGTTATCAAGACGTGATTCTAAAAGAACCATGAAGTTTTCACCGTGTTTACCAGCCATTTTGCCAGCTCTATCAAATAGGTTACGGAATTGACGCTCATTTACACCATACATATGACGAAGCTTTTGCTTCTCTTGTAATTGTAATCCGTATTCAGATAATTTTTTGCGTTGGTTTGGACCATGTTGTCCAGGAGCGTAAGGACGCTTTTCTAATTCTTTACCTGTACCGCTTAGAGAGATTCCAAGACGACGAGATAATTTCCAGCTTGGACCAGTATAACGAGCCATTTAAGACTCCTCCTTTAATGTTTTTATTTTGGTAAAATAAAAACAGATGTGCTATAAGTTATGGTCATTTTGTTTTCATGTACCTTCGCCCTAGCAGCTAAGGGTTACGCAGTACCCCTTCTTCAGAAAAGCTTCGAAAAGCTAATTGAGGAACAAAATGAATTCATAAAACAGTACACATAGGCTGCAATATTTTACACAAAGAGTATTATATAATTTTTGATTAAGAAAAGTCAAGGAGTATTACGGAAGATGGTGAAGAAAGCGGCTTAATTTTTTCCTGCTCCCATCATTTATATATGATATAATAAAGTAAGTAAGATTAAAACCATCTAAGAGTGATACTAGTGAATGAATTAAAAAAGAGTAGTTTATCCGATTTATGTTAATCGGTTTTTTTAAATTGGTTACAGTTTAGTTTTAACAAATCGGGTATAAGTATTGGGACTGTTGAAATGAAATAGTCAAAAAGAAATAAGAACTTTTGTCTATTTACATATATAATGGATTTATATGGGAAACGGGAATGAAAATAGGTGATGATTAGATGGTTAATAATGAGCATGAATTAATATTGAAATTGAAAAGTAATTTTTTTGATATCATAGATACAGAAAATGGCTTTTTGGTATATGATGATGTATTGAAAAATATGCTCTCAGCCATCAAAACCTTATTAAATGCCAAGGAAGCTACTTTTTTTAGTTTTAATAATTGTAAAGAGAAATTACTGATTGAGACCTCTACACTTAACAGCATAGAACAAGTGACATGCCCAAATATTTCTAAGGAAGAATTGATAAATGAGGTTGGTCAATTACAGTCCTTTTATCGTGAATTGCCGGGATTTGAAGAATATGATTTAATGCTAGTTTTGGAGAAAAAGAATTCCTTTCTTGGAATTATGGCTTTGAAAGAGCAAGAAGCTGGTATGAACTCTCTTTCTGATAATGTTCTCGAGGGAATAAGTCATCATACTTTAAAATTTCTTGAAAATGTTCAATCACTTAATAATAAAGTATCAGAGGATAGAAGGTATAAACAGCTATTCCGTGTGACAGAAAAATTTCATTCTACGATGAATATGGATGATGTCCTCGGCGAAATTATTTCTACACTTAAAGAGGTCTATCCAACATTCACTTACTACCTCCTGCTTTCACATGATAATCATATGCTTGAAGATCTGCCTATAAAGGATTTAGACTTCAATAGCGAAAATATTGCGGCTATGCAGGCATATGTAACAGGCAATATTCAATTTGAAGATTCCGTTCAAATGAAACGATCAGTTCTATATGCACCTTTGAAAGGAAAACAGGGCGTTTATGGGGTTTTGCAAGTAATTGCTTCCAATACCATTGTTTTTCCAGATAGTGAAGTTGAGTTTATCACTCTTTTAGCAAATACAGCGGGCAGTGCATTAGAAAATGCTCAGCTTTACCAGCAATCGAAGCGCCTTATTACAGACCTAAAATTAATCAATGAAACTTCTCATCGCTTGAACTCAAATTTAAGATTAACAGAATCAATGGCGTTTATGACTGAGCAAATTTCGGACTCTTTTGGAGCAGAAGAAGTTGGTTTCATCTTATACGGTAAAGGTGGAAAACAAATTGAGGTATTAAAGGGAAGTACAGCTTTCTTTCACACAAGTGACGCAGAAAGCTATATCCAATATATAAAGGGCAGAATTGATAAAGAGGTGGAGTCCCTTTTTATTGGTGATTTTCAATTGTCATTTGAATCAGGTGTGAAGCATTTTAAATCGATAATGGCAGTTCCTATGACCCAGTCTGGAGTCCTAAAAGGGTTTGTACTTGTCATGAGTGAGCCGCCTTATCGCTTCTCTTTTGAAACCTTTAAGCTTCTGCAATCTTTGATCCACCACTCCACTCTGGCTATTACAAACTCAATGCTTAGAGAGGAACTTGAAAAGATGGTTGTAACAGACCATTTAACTAAGCTATATTCGCGAAATTATCTCGATGATAAAATTTATCAATCGATGAACGAAGATCATGAAGGTACGTTTATAATGATTGATATTGATAATTTTAAAACCATCAATGATACGTATGGTCATCAAGTTGGGGATGAGGTTATCATTCAGGTGGCAGGGCTGATAAACGCCAATATTAGGGGAACAGATATTGGTGCAAGATGGGGCGGGGAAGAACTTGCCATTTACTTGCCAGGTGTTTCTTTAATCGCTGGTGTGGTGATAGCTGAAAGGCTTGTTGCGAGAGTGTGTGAATGTTCCAACCCTCAAGTGACCATTTCATGTGGAGTTTCACATTGGACCAGAGGACAAGGGGATACGTACGCCTCATTATTTAAACGTGCTGATAAAGCATTATATGTTGCTAAGCAAACTGGAAAAAATAAAGTCATTGTTCAAGAAAGTGATATTGTCATTGAAAAGACTTCGCCATAATTCTGTGGCGAGGTCTTTTTTTCCTCATTAAATAAGCATTCAAAACTTTCATATTATGCATACCCTGTAAAGAGATCTTTTTTTATTTTATGATGAGAGCGTTTACTGAAGAGGGGAGATTTTATGAAAGAGAAAAAAGATGTGAGTTTCGAAACGAAGGTCATCCATGAAGGATATGAAGCAGAAAAATATTGTGGCAGTCTGACACCGCCTATTTTTCAAACATCAACATTTGCATTTGAAACAGCCCAGCAAGGGGAAAGGCGCTTTGCTGGAAAAGAAGAAGGCTTTGTTTATTCTAGACTTGGGAACCCGACAGTAAAAATGCTTGAGGAAAGAGTAGCGGCATTAGAAAATGGTGAAGCTTGCCTAGCATTTGGGTCGGGAATGGCTGCTGTGTCTGCTGTTCTGTTTGCACTGACCAAAACAGGTGATCATATTTTATGCTCCCAAGGTGTGTATGGCAGCACATTTGGCCTGCTTCAGATGATGAATGATAAATATAATATCAGTCATGACTATTCTGCGATGGAAACAAGGGAGCAGCTGCTTGAAGCCATCCGTCCAGAAACAGTTTGTATCTATGTAGAAACACCTATTAATCCAACTATGAAGCTTGTAGATTTACAAATGGTTGCTGAGATTGGGAAAGAAAAGGGAATTCTAGTTGTAGTAGATAATACTTTCAGTTCCCCTTATTTACAAAATCCAATCAATCTTGGCTGTGATGTTGTTATCCATAGTGCGACTAAATATATTTGTGGTCATGGAGATGTGATTGCAGGTCTTGTAATTGGGCCTAAGGAGTTTATTGAGGAAGTGGCCATGACAACGCAAAAGGATATAGGCGGAATTATCTCTCCTTTTGATGCTTGGCTGCTGCTAAGGGGTCTAAAGTCTTTGGCAGTAAGGATGGATCGCCATTGTGATAACACAGAGAAATTGGCAGATTACCTGCTTTCACATCCAAAGGTAAACAAAGTGTATTATCCTGGACATAAACATAATTCAGAATTTGAAATTGCCCAGAAGCAGATGAGAAGACCAGGCGGAATGATTTCCTTTACTTTGAAAGGGGAAAAGGAAACAGCTCAAAATTTTATGAATGCATTAAAACTTATTAAAATTGCCGTAAGTCTAGGAGATGCAGAAACATTAATTCAGCATCCAGCGACAATGACCCATGCGGCTGTACCGAAGGACTCCAGAGAAAAAATGGGGATTGATGATACGCTTTTAAGACTGTCTGTTGGACTTGAATCTTGGCACGACATTCGTGACGACATTGAACAGGCATTGGAAAAAGTAGAATAAGAGCAAAACGCGATGAGATTTTTCATCGCGTTTCTTGTCAATTTATAAAAAGGAGACCAATATTCGTGTGAAATCTTCAAGCTCCTTCTGGTCAACCTCATCAAATCGATTTTTTTCAGGTGAATCAATATCCAGAACACCGATTAACTGGCCATTTTTGATGAGTGGGATAACAATCTCTGATTGAGATGCTGCGTCACAGGCGATATGGCCTGGGAATAAATGAACATCTTCTACACGGACAGTTTCCATGAGTTTTGCTGATGTACCGCAAACACCCCTTCCAATCGGAATTCTAACACATGCTGGAAGGCCCTGAAATGGCCCAAGGACAAGCTCATTGTTATCCATTAAATAAAATCCAACCCAATTAATCCGATCTAAAAATTGGTTTAATAGAGCGGAAGCATTGCTTAAATTTGCAATTACATTACTTTCCCCCTCAAGCAATGCAGCAAGCTGCTTTTTTACTAATTTATAGTTTTCTTCACGTTTCCCGTGGTAAGTTTCGACGTTAAACAACTTCATACACCCTACTTTCTATCAATGTTTTTAAAAAAATCGCAAAATCAGAAGAAATACCCAATACTTTGTCGAGATTTTTATAAAGGATATAGTGATTTTAACAAGAATGTTTATACATAACAAGAAATCCACGTTATTTGACAATTTTTCGCTGTTACTGTCAATTTGCTTATGGTCGCTATCTATGTTTTTACGCTAATGATCGTGATGAATATGTTTGTTGTAATAAAGCTAATAAAATTATAAAGCAGGTGAAAACATGAGCAGAGATGTGAAAAGGGCAATTGTTAATGCAGCAATCAGTCTATTTAATGTCAATGGATTTGATGGCACATCGGTACGGGATATTGCCAATAAGGCAAAGGTGAACTCGGCAAATATTGCTTATTACTTCGATAATAAACACGGATTGCTAGAGCATTGCTTTACAGTTTTTTTCGAAGGGTATGTGGAGCAAATTGAAGATGGATTTTCAACCCTTGATCAGGGTGCAGCAGGCTGTTTGAGAAAAATTACGGAAAATGTGATGTATTATCAATTTGAAAATATTTATTTAACGAGATTAATATGGAGGGAAATTTCGATTGACTCTCAGGTTGTTCGTGAAATTATGTCAACCTATTTGATGAAAGAAAGGTTTTATTTAAGTAAAGTATTTGAACGAGGAATGATAACGAGAGAATTCCGAACTCTATCTCCTGATTATATGATTCTCCAATTAAAGGGGCTATTAAGTATGCCTTTTTTAAATATACAATATATGACCGAAGTTTTGCATGTGATGCCAAACGAAAAGTATTTTGCTGAGAAATACGTTCGTGAAGTTTATCACTGGATTGATGGGGTTATATGCAAGCGGCCGTATGACCCGCCAATTTATCTAGCCGTAAAATAAAAATGGAAGGAAATCTAAGCAGGATTTCCCTCAAAAAAGCATCTCATCCATCCCTTGCCCAAGATCCTTAATTTGATGAGAATCAGATCCATATACAAGCGGGATCCCTTTTTTCATGGCTTCTTTTACAACCCAGTTAGGTGGATAGGGCTCCCTGCATAGAGGTTTGGAAAATCCAGCGCCGTTATAGTCTAGCTCATATCCCTTATTACTAATAGCTGAAAGGACCTCTTGAATAAGTTCAACAAATTCCCTTTGTGCCGGAAATTTTTTTTGGAATTTTTTCACTAACGTCATATGACCGATCCTTTTTGGTTTGAAAGGACCTAAGTCAGAATGAATGGACTTAAGCAATGAATGAAAATATGCCTCGTAAATAGCCTCGATAGAACCATATTTTTCAATCATTTGCCCAAAAACTTCAGGGCTGTAATCCAGACAGTCATAGCCATTTCCAAACTTTAAAAAATGGACAGATAATATAGAGTCGTCTAATAATGGTCCATATTGAGTTAGAAAGGAGCGCGTCTCTTCTTCAAATCCCTCAATAAAATCTACTTCAAGTCCTGTGTTAATTTTGATTTTTTGACTGAAGATAGATTTTACCCTTTCTATTTCTTGCAAGTACTTCTCAAGCTCTTCCATTCTCATGGAGCTGTCCCGGGCTGGTGTGGGGTCATTAAATCCTATAGGCAGTGGTGCGTGCTCGGTAAATGATATTTCCTTAAAACCTAAGGCAATTGCTTTTTCGACATAACCCTCAAGAGCATCATTCGTGCCATGAGGACAGAAGGGAGTATGAATATGTCCATCTTTTTCCATTAGAAAATTAAACCTTCTTTCTGTAAAATTCAAGAAAAGGCAAAATATTTGAAAAAATGACACGCTTAGTGTTCAATAAAGAATACAATGTACATTTTTTTCCCTAATTTAGATAAAAAATTGAAATTAATAGTCAAAAATTGTCGTATACATGGTATCATAAAAACATTGAACTGAACATTATTTTTAATTCGATATAGAAGGATTTGGCTCGGTACAGAACAGGGGGCTTTTTGGAGAATGGAATATATTATTGGCGGCATCGTCATCGTGATCGTGCTTTTTTTAACAGGATACATATTAAAGAAAAAATATTATAAAGAAATAGATCGGCTTGAAACATGGAAGATGGATATTGTTAATCGCCCTGTTCTCGATGAAATGTCTAAAGTAAAGCAATTAAATATGACTGGACAAACGGAAGAATTGTTTGAGCGCTGGAGAACTGAATGGGATGATATTGTTACGGCCCAGCTTCCAAATGTTGAAGAATATTTATTCGATGCGGAGGAATATATCGATAAATACCGCTTTAGGAAGGCAAAAGAAGTACAGCAGTCTACCGAAAACTTTTTAAACGAAATTGAAGAAAATATTAAAAAGTTATTAAACGAATTGAACGAGCTAGTTGGAAGCGAAGAAAAGAATAGGTCAGATATTGAAGAGTTGAAGGATTTATATCGCGAGAGCAAGAAATCCTTATTGGCACATCATCACACATATGGGAAAACAGCTGATATTCTTGAGCAGCATTTAGATGAAACCTTTGCAAAATTTGAAGTTTTTGATGAAAAAACAGATAATGGCAACTATCTAGAAGCACGGGAAATTGTTTTAACCATTCATGCTCAGCTAAATGAAGTTAAATTTAAAATGGATAGAATCCCTGAATTTCTTGTCGAGTGTCAATCGAAAATCCCATCTCAATTGAAAGAATTGAGTGACGGATACAAAGAAATGGTTGAACAGGGATATATCCTTGATCATATTGAATTTGATAAAGAAATAAACAGACTTGAAAATGAAACAACGGCTTATTTAAGTCTAATCGAGTTAGCTGACATGACAGATGTACAAAAAGGAATAGAAGAAATTAAGGGAAGCATTGATTTCCTTTATGAACTGCTTGAAGCTGAGGTTCATGCGAAGCATTATATTGGACAGCAGGATGAGCCCACAAGGAATATGTTATTTACGAACAAAGAAATAAACAGGCAGTTAAAGGATGAAGTGGAGCTCGTTCGTCAAAGCTACCATCTTTCAGAAAAGGATATAATCATTCAGACAGAGCTAGAGAAGAAGTTAAGTCAATTAAATAAAAGTTATGAGGTTCTGGAACACAAAATAATTTCAGAAAACACGGCTCATACATTGCTTAAAACGGAGCTTGTAGGAATTAAAGAACAATTGGAAGAGATTGAGGAAGAGCATGTTAAGTTTGCAGAAAAGCTTCAGGCACTAAGAAAAGATGAAATGGCTGCTCGTGAAAGCATTAATGATTTAAGAAAAAGATTGGCTGAAACATCAAGGCTTGTTTCAAAAAGCAATATTCCAGGGCTTCCTCAGGACTATTTATATTTAATGGAAGATGCAAAAGAGAGCATTGGAAATGTCATTTTGAAGCTTGATGAAAAGCCGCTGAATATCCAAACGATCCAGCAATATTTAGAGGTTGCTGTGCTGACTGTGGAGAAAATTGTAAATACAACAAATGATATGATTGAAACGGTCATGCTCGTTGAAAAAGTTATTCAGTATGGAAACCGCTATCGGAGAAGATATCCCTCAGTTGCAAGAGGCTTACAGGATGCAGAGGCTTCCTTTAGAGGATTTGATTACAAGACAGCCTTAGAGCAGGCAGCAACAGCGGTAGAGGAAATTGACCCTAGTGCAATGAAGAAGATTGAAGAATTAATAAGTGAATAGTAAAGAAGAAGAGGTGTCCGAATAGGGATACCTCTTCTTCTTTGGTTATCTTATGATAGGTCTTTAGTGGATTCTAAATTCTTTGTCCCATTAAGATCATTAAAAATTTGCCAAATAAACTTAAAACGTATTACGCCTAATTTTCATTTTTTGCGATAATATAGGAAAGATGCATTTTCAATCGATTATATTTATGCTAAGATTTACAATTGCCATCCGTTTATTTTTAGGAGGAAAGTAAAAATGATTTACTTTGATAATAGTTCAACGACTAAGCCTTATAGAGAGGTTTTAGAGTCTTTTTTAAAGGTTTCCTCTGAGTATTTCGGAAATCCATCTTCCTTGCATGGGCTAGGTGCTCAATCGGAAAAGCTGCTTTCCCAAGCAAGAGAACAAATAGCCAAGCTTTTAGATGTCCAAAAAAATGAAATATACTTTACTTCCGGCGGGACTGAAAGTAATAATATTGCGATAAAAGGTGCGGCTCTCATGCATAAAGGCAGGGGCCGGCACTTAATAACAACCGAAATTGAACATCCTTCAGTAAAGGAATCCATAGAGCAATTAAAGGACCTGGGCTTTCGGGTCACCTATATCCCTGTTGACCAAAACGGGATTGTAAAGGTAGAGGATATTGAAAGAGCGATTTGCGATGACACCATTTTAGTTTCCGTTATGCACGTAAATAACGAGATTGGCTCTATTCAGCCAATTCATGAAATTGGACAGCTTCTCATGCAATATTCTAAAATCCTTTTTCATGTCGACTTTGTTCAAGGTATTGGGAAAGTGCCTCTGAATATTCGTGAAAGCCGAGTGGATTTATGCACAATATCAGGGCATAAATTTCATGGCCTAAAGGGGACTGGAGCTCTGTTTGTTCGAGATGGGGTAAAGATTTCTTCATTAATTACAGGCGGAGGACAGGAATGGCGGCTTAGAAGTGGAACTGAAAATGTTGCAGGTATGGTTGCGATGGCGAAGGCTCTTAGGCTAACAATTCTGCGGCAAACAGAGCAAATAAATAATATGGTAAAAATTAAGGATTTTTTAAGAGACAAATTGGAAATGATAGAAGGGGTTACTATTCATACCCCTATTTGCCAGTCGGCTCCTCATATTATTAATTTTTCAATAAAAGGATTTAAGGCTGAAGTGTTCATCCATGCTCTGGAGGAAATGGATATTTACGTTTCATCTACAAGTGCATGCTCTTCAAAAAGGCAAAAGGCAAGCACGACATTAATCGCTATGGGCATTCCTGAGGAAGAGGCGTTGAGCGCTATTAGAATTAGCTTATCCTATGATAATACACTTAATGAGGCAGAGCAATTTATGAAGGCAGTAAACGAAGCCGTTGCTAGGCTAAGAAAGGTAATGAACTAAAATGAATTATGATCGTATTCTTATTCGATATGGCGAATTATCAACAAAAGGAAGAAACAGAAAGTTATTTATTGATCAATTACGGAGAAATATTAAAAGGGTTCTCCGTAATTTTGAAAAAATAAAAATTGAAGCAAATAGAGAAAGAATGTTCGTGTTATTAAATGGAGAAAACGGTGAAGAAATCATCGAGCGTTTAAGGCATGTATTTGGTATTCAATCATTCAGCCCCGCGGTAAAAACGGAAAAAGACTTAGAAAAAATGAAAGAAGCAGCCCTGTCGCTATTTCGGAAAATTTACGAGCCAGGGCAAACATTCAAAATTACTACAAAAAGAGCAGATAAAACCTTTAATCAAGATACAAATGAAGTTAATCATACATTCGGCACCCATATTTTAAAAAATGTAGAGGATTTAAAGGTCAATGTAAAAAATCCCGATATCAATCTTCAAATTGAGATCAGAGAAGAAGGTGTTTATCTTTCATGTGAAACGATACAGGGTGCTGGCGGGCTTCCGGTCGGTTCTAGCGGAAAAGCCATGCTGATGCTGTCAGGCGGAATCGACAGCCCTGTAGCCGGGTATCTATCCATGAAGAGAGGTATAGAGCTAGAAGCGGTTCACTTCTATAGTCCTCCTTTCACGAGCGAGAGGGCGAAACAGAAGGTTTTGGATTTATCAGAAAAGCTGGCTCATATTAGCGGCGAAGTTGTCCTTCATATTGTGCCATTTACTGAAATTCAGCAGCTCATTCAGCAGCAGATTCCTGAGAATTATTCGATGACTACGACTAGGCGGCTCATGCTAAGAATTACAGATGAAATAAGGAAGAACAATGAAGGCTTGGCGATCATTACTGGAGAAAGCCTTGGACAGGTTGCGAGCCAAACACTTGAAAGTATGTACGCAATAAATGATGTAACAAATACTCCGATCATCCGGCCGTTAATTACAATGGATAAGTCCGAAATTATCGATATTGCCCATCAAATTGATACATTTGAAATATCGAATCAGCCTTATGAGGATTGCTGTACAGTGTTCGTTCCTTCATCTCCAAAAACAAAACCTAAACGTGAAAAGGTACAGTACTATGAAAGTTATACAGATTATGAGCCTTATATTAGAAAAGCTGTTGAAAATACGGAAACGATCCGGATTAAACCGGAATCTTTAAAGCAGGAAATGTTAGAAGATTTATTTTAATGCTCTATAAAAGTTGGTCGACAAGGCTCTCTTAATCTGCCAGAAGTTGAAACAATTACCAATAAATATTTGAATATGGCCATGTGATTCTACACATTCTATACTCACAAGGAGGTGAAGTCACATGGCAAACAACAGCTCAAACCAACTTCTAGTTCCTGGAGTGCAACAAGCTCTTGACCAAATGAAGTATGAAATTGCTAGCGAATTTGGTGTAAACCTTGGAGCAGATACAACATCTCGTGCTAACGGATCTGTCGGAGGAGAAATCACTAAGCGTTTAGTACAAATGGCTGAACAGCAATTAGGTGGTCGCTAATCTTAATAAAAAAAAATAATATGGCTACATGGAGCAGGATATTTACATCCTGCTCCTATTTTATTTTCCCTTGCCTATATAGGTTAAACCTAACCTTTGATACTAAATAATTTAAAATTTCAAATTAATTTAGTATAATCATTTTAAAAGAACCATCTTGAGCAAGGCATGAGATTAGACAGACTATTGGGGGAGATTTGATGAAGCGTGAAGACTTATTAGCACCTGAGAAGTACAATCTAGTATCCGAAATAGAGCGATTTGCAAGTGATTCTAATAGGCTTGCAATTAAATGGGAAAATGAACTTGGGGACAAAAAAGAGGTTACGTACAAAGAACTGCTTAAAAATGCAAACAGAATCGGGAATGTTTTCCTTCAACATGGCCTGAAAAAAGGTGATGTTCTTTTAATCGTTGTTCCTCGGCTTATAGAAGCCTATCAAGTATACATAGCAGCTTTAAAAGCTGGTTTAGTAGTCATTCCAAGCTCTGAAATGCTTCGAACAAAAGACCTCCAATATCGGATTACACATGGTGATGTAAAGGGTATCGTTAGTTATTTCCCATATGTCGATCAATTTGAACATATAAAGGAAATAGAGAATTTACCAAAGTTTGTGATTGGAAGCCCGCAAGAACAATGGATCGATTTAAATAAAGAAATGGAAGCTGCTACGGACGAGCTGCCATTGGCTGATACAAGTAAAAGTGACATGGCGTTTCTTTCTTATACATCCGGGACGACAGGAAATCCAAAAGGCGTTGTCCACACTCATGGCTGGGCATTTGCCCATCTGCGAGCGGCAGCACCAAACTGGCTTTGTATCGAAGAAGGTGATACTGTTTGGGCAACAGCAGGTCCGGGCTGGCAGAAGTGGATATGGAGTCCATTCCTTTCCGTATTAGGCTCTGGAGCAACTGGCTTCGTCTATAATGGAAAATTTGAAGCAAAGAAATACTTGCAGCTTCTTCAGCAGTATGAAGTAAATGTTCTATGCTGTACACCTACAGAATATCGAATTATGGCAAAGGTAGATAATATTCATGAATATAAGCTGCCGAATTTAAGAAGTGCTGTTTCAGCAGGTGAGCCTTTGAATAGTGAAGTAATTGAAACTTTTAAAAGGTACTTTAATGTGGCTGTGCGTGATGGTTATGGCCAAACAGAAAATACATTGCTTGTTGGTATTACAAAAGGAATGGATTTAAAGGCTGGTTCTATGGGGAAACCTATACCAGGGAATAGTGTAGAAATTATCAATGAAAACGGCGAACCTTGCGGAGTAAATGAGGTGGGAGATATCGCTGTTCATATAGATACACCAGCCCTATTTAAAAAATATTATAAAGATCCTGAAAGAACGGCCATGCAGTTCAGAGGAGCTTATTATATTACAGGGGATAAAGCAAAGAAAGATGAAGAGGGTTATTTCTGGTTTGAAGGCCGCGGAGATGATATCATCATCAGTTCTGGCTATACAATTGGACCATTCGAGGTGGAGGATGCACTTGTCAAACATCCTTTTGTGAAGGAGTGTGCGGTCGTTGCAAGCCCTGATGAGGTTCGCGGGAATATTGTCAAAGCCTTTGTTGTTTTGCAGGATGGAATAAATGAAGACGATTCGCACATTGTGAAAACCCTTCAAGAACATGTGAAGGAACTGACAGCGCCATATAAATATCCTCGTAAAATCGAGTTTTTAGCTGAGCTGCCAAAAACAACATCTGGTAAAATTCGCCGTGTTGAACTTCGAAAACAAGAAATGGAAGCAGCAACGAAAAAATAAACACAATATTTTAGAGCGATAAATTATTCATGCAGGCGAAAAACCGCCTGCATTTTGTCTAGCTTCAGCGCCTACCCCCGAAGTACAGGACGTACTAGTGTCGGCAATGCGACAGGACAAGTAACGCTTCGGAAGCGTAATCATCGCACGACCAAAAGTGAAGCTTTTGGGAGGACTTCGCGTTTATGTCGACCTCGAGGTCACAAGCCCAACCTGAAAGGTAGAGCTCACCTTTCTGTGAGGATTGGCTTGTGCTTGTCGGGGGTGACCTAGGCGCTTCAACTTTTCTACTAATATGGAGGTATGGACATGGACACACTTTGGTACGGTGGAAATATTTATTCTTTATTAGAGCAAGATCATAAGGTAGAAGCTGTTTATACGAAAGGAAACCGAATCGTTGCAATGGGAACTGAGGCAGATTTGAAGCAGAGATTCGGCCATGAAATAGAGAGCAATATTGATTTACATGGTGACACGATGCTTCCTGGATTTGTTGATAGCCATATGCACCTTATTGGATATGGTGAAAAGCTGAATCGACTTGATTTAACAAATTGTCAATCGAAAGAGGAAGCTCTGCAGGCCGTAAAGCAATATTCTGCAACAATTGAAAAAGGAGAATGGATTATCGGCGATGGCTGGAATGAAAATCTATGGGGGCCCCGAGCTACACCCATCTTTAATTATGAATTAGATACAATTGTTCCGGATCATCCTGTCTTTCTTAAGAGGGTTTGCAGACATGCACTTGTTGCAAATTCTAAAGCACTCGAAGCTGCAAATATCAATCAAAATACAGCTAATCCGGAAGGAGGGGTGATAGGAAGAGATGAAAATGGAAAGCTGAATGGCTTGCTAAAGGAAGAGGCTCAAGAACTTTTATATCGTGTTCTTCCAGTAGTATCTGCTGCCAATCTAAAAAGCTACATTCGTGCAGCTATTCAAAGTGCCTACAAATTAGGGTTAACAGGTGTACATACAGAGGATTTAAGCTACTATGGCGGATACGAGAGAACATTACAAGCTTTTAAGGATATCATTGAGGAGGAAGGCTATTCCTTTCGGGCTCATCTTTTAGTTCATCACCTTGTTGTAGATGATATGAAGGAAGCGGGAGAAACCTTTCTGAGCGGTAATGAATGGATTGAATTTGGAGCGATGAAGATTTTTGCTGATGGTTCATTAGGAAGCAGTACTGCATTGCTAAGTCACCCATATGCTGATGATCCTTCTACATCAGGCGTAGCGATCTTTTCACAGGATCAATTAAATCAACTTGTTAAAAAGGCGAGAGAATATAAATTGCCTGTAGCCGTTCATGCGATCGGTGATTTAGCATTTGAAATGGTTTTGAATGCAATTGAAAAACATCCATTGAGCGGGAATGGGCGTGATCGGCTCATACATGCCCAAATTCTTCGGATGGATTTAATTGAACGTGCAAAAAGGCTGCCGTTAATTTTAGATATTCAACCAAGATTTCTTGCTTCTGATTTTCCATGGGTGATAGACCGAGTCGGCGGGGAACAGGATAAATATCTGTATGCTTGGAACACGTTATTAAAGGAAGGTCTTCCGTGTGCTGGGGGATCAGATGCACCAATCGAACCATTAAGCCCGCTTTTAGGTATTCATGCAGCGGTTACTAGGACAAATATCAATGATCCGGAAAAAACAGTTTATTTTCCAGAAGAAGCATTATCCGTTTTCGAGGCTGTCGGACTATTTACTAAGGGGAGTGCCTATGCTGCTTGTCACGAAAATGATAGAGGGTTAATCAAAGCAGGGTTCTTAGCTGATTTTACCATTTTGAAAGAGGATATTTTTAACATTGACTTACATTCCATACCGGATATTACCGTTTCAAAAACGATAATTGGCGGAAAAATTGTCTTTGATTCATCGAACAAAGATTAAATGGATAAAATTAAAAGATTGCCAGCATCTTTCAGTTCGAACTATAATATTAATATTTCGATACTAGAAAGAATTGAGGAATAAATATGAAAAATAATGAAATAAAGTCAGGAGTCTTTTATGCTGGCTTTTCCTATATCATTTGGGGATTACTGCCGATATATTGGAAGCTCCTTCATCATGTTAACGCGGACGAAATTTTGGTCAACCGAATTTTCTGGTCCTTTTTCTTTGTGGTCGGGATTCTGCTTGTAACAAAAAAGTGGGGAGAATTTCTTCAAATTTTGAAGAATTTCCGTACGAATAAAAAGCAATTATCCGCACTTATTATGGCGTCAATGTTAATAAGCTGTAACTGGTTTATTTACATATGGGCAGTTAATACGGATCAAATAATTGAAGCAAGCCTTGGATACTATATAAATCCACTTGTTAGTGTTTTATTGGGGATGATCGTTTTTAGAGAAAGATTATCGCAGGCACAGTATCTTTCGTTTGCGCTAGCGGCAATTGGCGTTCTAATTCTGACTATTTCTTATGGAAGCTTTCCATGGATATCAATTCTTCTAGCTTTATCTTTCGGCCTTTACGGGTTATCAAAAAAGATGATTAAGGTAGATTCCTCCATTGGGCTAGCTCTCGAAACACTTGTGGTTACTCCACTAGCTTTTATTTATATGGCCGTTCTTTTCGTAAAAGGAAACCAGTCATTCTTATCTGTATCAATTGGAACGGATCTGCTGCTAATTGGAGCAGGGGCAGCTACTGCCATTCCTCTTCTATATTTTGCAAAAGGTGCTCAAAAAATACCAATGTCCACCTTAGGATTCTTACAATTTATCGCACCTACAATTTCATTAATTCTTGGGGTATTCGTTTACCATGAGCATTTTACGAAAGTACATTTGATTTCATTTATTTTTATTTGGTCTGCCATTACAATCTTTTCATTATCTAAAACAAAGTTTTTTGTTTTTTTAAATTCTAAAAGAAATAAGGGAAATAGTTTAGGAGTTTGAGAGTAATAAGAGAATAATATTTTTGAGGAGCTGTTCAAAGGACAGTTCCTCAAATTTACATTATAAAAATGTTCTCTGTACCTTTTCCCAAAATGAATTATCTTTTAATTTGACTGTTTTTATGATTTTACCACTAAGTTTAATATCAACTTTCTCTACGTGCTGAATGCTTAATGCCTCATTATCCATTGCCATTGTAGGATGATCATTCCCGTCCTGCACAACCCCAAATGTTAATTTTCTGTCACCGCTTAGAATAAAGGATGAACCAAGTGTCCGGTACCGGTTATTATTTAAGGAAGCCATTTCACTTACCTGCAGACAAGGAATAAGCGGGTCTACAATCGAACCTTTTAATGATTTATTATACGCAGTACTCCCTGTTGGCGTTGCCACAACCATTCCATCGCCACGGAACGTTTCGAAATGAAAATCATCGATAAATACATCTAACACAAATGTTTTAATAATAGCTGAGCGTATACTAAATTCATTTAAACAATAAAAGGAGGTTTGATCATCAACAGATACCTCAATAGTTGGATATCGACGGACTTCAACCTTTTCATTTGTCATCGCTTCACTCATTTGATCTGGATGATCAATATGGAAGTCGCAATAAAGGCTAGGACGATCCATAGTAGAAATTCCGATGTATAAACAATCATCTCTAAATCCTGTTTTCCGAACAGCCTGCAAAAACGCACCATCTCCGCCAATGCTTGCAATTATGTTTGCTTTTTTGTAATCAGTCACAATATTAAATTGATGAGCTAGTGCAAGCTCATGAAGGGGTTCAACCTTCTCTTTCATTTCAGAATTATTATTATAATAAAAATAAACATTTCGACGAGTAGTCATGTGAATTCCTCCAAAAAATAGAGATTATTAAGTGCATATTCAAACAACATTGTTGAAAAATTTGGTATGATAGGTAATGTTTCTCGACTCAGTTTACACTTTTTTGAAACATTTATAAAGTTTAATACGTATGAAAGACTGGATTGTATAAAGATAAGTTATGCAGTTTGTCTTTTTTAATTAAGGGGGATTAAAAATGAATGGAAAGCGTTGGGCCGCATTAGGGATTGCGGGTGTATTATTTGTTTTTTCTATTGTGACGAATTTCCTTACGGGACTGGCATTTAAAGATTTTGAAACTTCGATTACTGATTTATTTGCTTCGAGCAATGCCGGTTTTGTTGAAGAAATAGTGGATGAAGGCAATCAAATGAAGAAAATTGTTGTCTTGGATGTAGATGGAGTCATTCAAGATACGGGTGATGCTGCTTCACTTTTTTCTAGCGCAGGCTACAACCATAAAGGATTTATGAAGAAGCTTGATCAGGTTAAGGATGATTCAACGGTAAAGGCCATCGTCATAAGGGTCAACACTCCAGGAGGAGGGGTCGTTGAAAGTGCAGAAATTCATGATAAAATCAAAGAAATTCAATCGGAAACGAATAAGCCAGTTTATATTTCAATGGGATCTATGGCGGCTTCAGGCGGATATTATATATCTGCACCTGCCGATAAAATCTTCGCTAGCCCAGAAACGTTAACAGGCTCTTTGGGAGTCATTATGCAAGGTGTTAACTATTCTGGTCTTGCCGAAAAATATGGCGTGGATTTTGTAACCATCAAGAGCGGGCCTTATAAGGATATTATGAGTCCGTCAAGAGAAATGACAGCTGATGAAAGAGAAATCCTTCAATCGATGATTGACAATTCCTATGAAGGATTTGTAAAGGTCATTTCTGAAGGACGAAATATTCCTGTTGCTCAAGTAAAGGAAATTGCAGATGGAAGAATTTATGACGGCAGACAGGCACAGAAATTAAACTTAATTGATGGTTTTGGATACTTGGATGATGTCATTGACACCCTTAAACAGGATCATAAGCTAAAGGGTGCACAAGTTGTGAGATATACTGAAAATCTTGGTTTTGGTTCCATGTTTAGTATGGGAGCACAAAAGCTTATGGGCAAAGATATCGAAATGGCGGGGCTGATGAAGCTTTTGTCACAGCCTAATTCACCGCGTCTCATGTATTTATATGCAGAATAGGAGGTGCAAAGATGAACCGATCAGATGAAGAAATGAATGTAAGTGATGAAAAAAGTGAAGAATTATTGGCAATAGCGAAATCAGAAACTGAAAGCATTCATCGTCAAAGTGACCAAATTGGCCAACTGGCTCCCGTACGATTTGCGGGTTTCTGGATGAGATTTTGGGCTTATTTGCTTGACTTGATTGTCATTGGGAGTATAGATCGCATTCTGATCAATCCTATCTTTCGAGCTTTAGACATTCCGCTAACTGAATTCAATATCTTTGCGCCGATTACGATTGCAACCGCTGTTACGTTCTATGCTTATTTTGTTCTGATGACACGTTTCTTCAATCAAACACTTGGAAAGATGGCTTTTGGGTTAAAAGTGGTTGATTTAAAAGGGCAGAAGCTAACATGGGGAACGATCATTTTTAGAGAATGGATTGGCCGTTTTATTTCAGCAACAATTATGATTGGGTATGTGGTTGTCGCCTTTTTACCAAAAAAGCAAGGACTGCATGATCTTTTTTCTGATACAACAGTCATCCATGAAAAATAATATTGATTATTCTTAAATAAACCTGCATGGCTGTTTATAGCCTGCAGGTTTATTTTTCCTTTTGGCGGCAATAATAATAGGCTGAAAGGTTGTGACTTGATTTGAAATGGATTCTAATTGCCTTAGCGATATTGGTCATTATTTTTATTATCATTCTTATTACGAAATTAAAGGTTTATTTTCATTATAACCATCATAATGATGATGATCATCTAAAAATAGAATTCAGGGCATGGTTCGGTCTAATCAGATATAAAATAGAGCTCCCGCTTATTAAAATTGATGATAATTCACCAACTATTGTAGTTAAACAAAAGAAGGGTACGAAAGATCAATCCAATAAGAAAGATACAAGGCAATATGATGCGGATGACTTGCTAAATAGTTTTCATGATATGAAAGAGCTGCTTAGAAAAGTGGTATCCTTTAATAAAATTATTAGGAAGTTTTTACGAAAGGTTACCATACAAAAGATGGAATGGCACACAGCTTTTGGTATTGGAGATGCCGCATACACAGGAATGCTTACAGGTGCATTTTGGGGTATTAAAGGGGGGATTATCGGCATTGTCAGTCACTTTATGCGACTTAAGACTATTCCCAGCTTAAGCATTACTCCTCAATTTCAATTTGCATTATCCAAGACATCCATTTCATGTATTATTTATTTTCGAATCGGACATGCTATGTTAGCAGGAATTAAATTGCTTAAATATTGGAAAGGCGGAAGACCTAATTTTAAAGCAAAACCCTTATCTGCCTTGTCTAATAATAAAACTAAATCAATATAGAAAAGGGGGGTGCAGTATATGTCTGAGCATCCAATTCAAGGACTAATGACAACTGCCATGGAAAATCTGAAAGAAATGATTGATGTCAATACTATAATCGGTGACCCAGTTGAAACACCAGATGGCAGTGTAATCTTAACGGTTTCAAAGGTTGGTTTCGGTTTCGCGGCCGGAGGGAGCGAATTTAAACTAGAGGGACAAACAAATGGCGGCGGACAGGGACAATCTGGCGGTAATCCATTTGGGGGAGGAAGCGGCGGAGGAGTTTCCATTACGCCTATTGCTTTTCTCATCGTAAATTCAAGCGGGGTGAAAATGGTTCACCTTGATGAAAGCACTCATTTATACGAGAGAATACTTGATCTTGCTCCTCAAGCAGTAGACAAAATTCAGCAGATGTTTAATAACAAGAATAACCAGGGAAGCAGTAATCACACCCCTACAAATGAATATGACGGTCCAAAACATGATTTAAATATTTAATTTAAAAAGTTAACTTTCCAAAATTCAGGAAGGTTAACTTTTTTCTTGGCTAATATTTTATGGCTAAAGTAAGTAAGAAATAAAGTCAATAAAATTGCAAATCTTTAGTTAAGAGGATATATTTACAATGTACATATATTGTTTAAGGAGATGAAGAGGATGGCAAATATTACGTTTAAAGGAAACGCAGTAACGCTTTTAGGAAATGAAGTGAAAGTAGGAGATAAAGCTCCTGAATTTAATGTTCTTGCCAATGATCTATCAGCAGTAACTTTAGCAGATTCTAAAGGCCAAGTTCGTTTAATCAGTGTGGTTCCTTCTATTGATACAGGAGTTTGTGACGCACAAACTCGCCGTTTTAATGAAGAAGCTTCGAAATTAGACAATGTAAAGATTTTAACTGTAAGCGTAGACCTTCCTTTCGCCCAAAAACGCTGGTGTGCGGCAGCTGGAATTGAAAATGTTCAAACTCTATCAGATCATCGCGATCTTTCTTTTGGGGAAGCATACGGAGTTGCTATTCAAGAATTACGTCTATTAGCACGTGCTGTTTTTGTAGTAGACTCAAATGACACCGTTACTTACGCCGAATATGTAAGTGAAGCAACTGACCATCCAAACTATGAAGCTGCGGTAGAAGCTGCAAAAGCAGCGAGGTAAGTAGAAATTCGAAAAAGTAATGCAAAAGCGCC
>NZ_JBALPC010000057.1:22585-38732 GCF_036965225.1 Bacillus sp. JJ1474
GGCGCTTTTGCATTACTTTGCTTGAATCTTGTTAATCTGCAAAAAGGTCTGTAAAATAGGACAGAGAAAGAATCGGGAGGATTTATAATGAATAGAACGACTCCGGTTGAGGAATTGTTTACTGTTTTTAATGAAACAGCAATGATAATTAAAGAAGAACTGTCTTGTACATATTTAGAAGCATTAGCTGAAACAGGAGAAAATTTGTTTCATGGAAGTATCATACAGGAAGAGCTAAGTGAATTAACGGCTAAAAGGGTAGAAAAAAGTTATGAATCGATTCAAATGGACAACTTTACTAAAGAAGAGATACGGAAGTCCTTTCAGCTCGTGATTCTTAAAGGGATGAACGAAATGATACAGCCCAATCACCAGATGACACCCGATGCTGTTGGACTGCTCATAGGCTATCTCGTTAATAAGTTTGTACAAAAAAATGAGTACCGTTTACTGGATCCTGCAGTTGGAACTGGAAACCTTTTAACAACAGTCATCAATCAGCAGCAAAACAAAACTGTCCATGCGACTGGGATTGAAATTGATGATATTTTAATTAGGCTTAGTTATGTAAACGCAAATCTACAGCAGCACCCACTACGTCTTTTTAATCAAGATAGTTTGGAGCCATTGTTTATTGAAGAGGCAGATGCTGTTGTAAGTGATTTGCCTGTTGGATATTATCCGAATGACGTGAGAGCGGCAGACTATGAAATAAAAGCCGATCAAGGCCATACATATGCACATCACCTGTTCATTGAGCAGAGCATTCGCCATGTGAAAGAAGGCGGCTATTTATTTTTCATCGTTCCAAATGGTCTATTTGAAAGCGAACAGGCACCCAAGCTTCACGATTTTATAAAGAAGAATGCAAACATACAAGGTCTTTTGCAGTTGCCTCTCTCTCTCTTCAAAAATGAAACAGCAGCCAAAAGTATCTTTATTCTTCAGAAAAAAGGAGAAGGTGTGAAGCCGCCAAAGCAAGTGCTCCTTGCTAATCTCCCTAGCTTGTCTAAGACGAATGAGGTCGAGAAAATACTGCTAAAAATCGATGGATGGTATAAGGAAAATAAATAAGAAAGAAGCCGATTTTCCTCCGGCTTCTTTCTTCATGTTAGTTTTAAATGGAAATTAAGAGATATTAATAGCATCTATAGTTCAAAATAAGAGAGACCTATAAGAGCCAATATAAAGGAGCGGTTGAAAGATGGCGAAAATTATAGCGATAAATGCTGGTAGTTCCTCATTGAAATTTCAGTTGTTTGATATGCCGAGTGAAGAAGTTATCACAAAAGGTTTAATAGAGAGAATTGGACAGAGTACAGGGGTATTTAATATATTTGCAAATGGCAAAAAAATTAAAGAAACAGCTATAATTCCTGATCATGATGCAGCTGTTGCTCTTCTGCTAAATAAATTAACAGCATTAAAAATTATCCATTCATTAAATGAAATTGAGGGCATTGGCCACCGAGTCGCACATGGTGGAGAAGAGTTTTCTGATTCTGCGATAATAACGGATGAGGTTCAGACGAGAATTGAAGAATATTCAGAGCTAGCCCCTCTCCATAATCCGGCTAATATTGCTGGGATAAATGCATTTAAGCAAGTGCTGCCAAAGGTGCCGGCAGTGGCGGTGTTTGATACAGCTTTTCACCAGACAATGCCAGAGAACTCTTTCCTGTACAGTCTTCCCTATGAATATTATAAAAAATATGGAATTAGAAAATATGGCTTCCATGGTACCTCTCATAAGTATGTATCACAGCGGGCCGCCAGCATGCTTGGACGCTCTCTTAACCAGCTGCGTTTAATTTCATGCCATCTTGGGAATGGAGCTAGTATTGCGGCCATTCAAGGCGGGAAGTCGATTGATACTTCTATGGGGTTCACTCCGTTAGCTGGGGTAACAATGGGAACCCGTTCTGGAAATATCGATCCTGCATTAATTCCATTCATTATGGAAAAAACGAATAAATCAGCAGACGAAGTGCTGGATGTTCTAAACAAAAAGAGCGGAATGCTAGCATTATCCGGGTTCTCAAGTGACATTCGTGATATTGAAATGGAAGCTGCAGAGGGAAATGACAGAGCGAAATTAGCACTGGAAGTGTTTGCAAATAAAATTCATAAATACATTGGTTCTTATGCGGCACGTATGTCTGGTGTTGATGCGATTATCTTCACAGCTGGTATTGGTGAAAATAGTGACGTCATTCGTAAACGAATTCTTCATGGTTTAGAATTTATGGGAGTTTACTGGGATCCTTCACTTAATAAAGTACGAGGAGAGGAAGCTTTTATCAACTATCCTCATTCACCAGTTAAAGTGCTAGTCATTCCAACGAACGAGGAAGTGATGATTGCGAGGGATGTTGTAAGACTTGCTCATATATAAGTAGAAGAATTTCCCACTTAAGTTATGCTATACTAATAAAAAAAGTATTTTGAATGGAGGAAAACAGCATGGCTTTGACCGAACGGGAACAAAAGGTCTGGTCCGAAATTCAAGAGTGGGAAAACAAACTTTACAGCTACGAATCAAATGATTTTGAATTAACTTATGAAAAATACATGGAGAAATCCTTTCATTTACTTCCGGAAAATATTCAGCAGCAAGTTTTTAGTGCATTGGATAATTGGATGTTTCATCTTCACGCCTTAATACAAGGATCACAGCTTCAACTAGATGCTAAAGAAAGGATCCTACAGGCAGGCAGAGTATTTAATGTACAAATCGAAAGCGTAGTAGACCTACAATTATTAACGATTGATCAGCTTCAATACATAGCCGAGCAGCAAATTGCCCGTCACCGGCTTTATTCCTTTGCACAGGGAGGCTTAGCTGGAACAGGAAGTTCACTTATGCTTGGTGCAGATATTCCCGCAATGGCTGTCATCAATTTAAGAGTTGTTCAGCTCATTGCGATGACATATGGAATAGAGGTAAATACCCCTTATGAAATGATGAGTTCTCTTAAAGTTTTTCATGCTGCCACCCTTCCTTCGCGCATGCAAATGAGGGCTTGGGAAGAATTAATTAGTGAATTGCAAAATGAACAGGAATTTTATTTCTATGAGGGGAAAGAGGAAATTGCAGATGTCTCCTGGATGGAACAGCCTGTGAAACAGTTATTAAAAGGTGTAGCGATATACATGTTTCGAAATAAATTTATCCAAGGAATTCCGTTAATTAGTATGGCTATTGGTGCTGGGATAAATTATCAGCTTACACGAAAAGTAACCGAGTTTGCTCACAAATATTATCAATATCGATACTTGTATAAGAAAGGGGAAGACGCCTCTTGAGTACAATGGAACATAAGATGGAAGCACCAAAGCAGGTCACCTGTAAAGTGATCACTGTTAGTGATACTCGTGATAAAGTAACCGATAAAAGCGGGAAGCTAATGATTGAACGATTACAAGAGGAAGGCCATATTGTAAAGGACTATGTAATCGTGATAGATGATGCAGTTGAGCTTCGGACGGAGGTTCTAAAGGGTTGCGAAGATCCAGAAATTGATGTCGTGCTTACGAATGGAGGAACTGGCATCGCCCTCCGTGACATAACGATTGAAACCGTCAAGGAATTATTCGATAAAGAAATTATCGGCTTTGGTGAACTATTTAGAATGCTTAGCTATCAAGAAGATATTGGATCTGCTGCCATTCTTTCGAGAGCCGTTGCTGGTGTTGTGAAAAATAAGGCTGTATTTTCAACACCAGGCTCTTCAGGTGCAGTGCGCTTAGCGATGAATAAACTGATTTTACCTGAGATTGGGCATGTGGTTAGGGAATTAAAAAAGGATTTGTAAAATAAAGAAAGAAGAAATCCACTTGATTAACATTATATGGATTTCTTCTTTTTATTTATAAATGAGCTTTTTCAGAAATATCCTGATGAGTCCTATACCAAAGCCACAGATCGTTAATGATGGAGGCGAGCTCAGAAATCTCGCTGTTCAGCTCACAAGATTTAATGAAATTTTCCTCATCATTAAGCTGTGCCTGCTTTATATTAATTAATTCCTCAAGTTCAGCGATTCGATCAGGAATTCTTCCCCTGGTAATCTCCCATCGATATAAAATATGCTGCTTTATCTTATCTGAGTAAAGGTCCCATTCCTGATCGAAGGAAGGAATGGAGATACCAAGCCGTTCATTGTGTGAAAAATACTCCACCATTTATTAATCCTCCAAGTCTGTAATGCTTACATTCTACTATATTCAGTTCTTGCGTTCCACGGATTATTCCCTTTTGCAGCATTTTAATAAGTTAACCTTTAAATGGGAATACCTTAACAGTAACGAAAGAACTACGTTGAATTCCTGCTAAGCTCTTATAAGAGTTCAATTGAGGGGAAAATGACCTATTTATTAACTAAGGCATTTACAAGCCCATTTATGCTGGATAAGATTAAAATAGTTTTAGAATATTCTGTAATTGAGGAGGAATAGAATGAAAAACTATTTGATCAGATTCATTATCATTATTTTGGCTTTAGGCATCATAATGCCATGGAGCTCAATTGGCCACGCCACTTTAACAAGTCAAGCAGAAATAGCCTTATCCAATCAAAATATGCTCAGCAATCCTACTAAGGAGGAGAAAGTTAAGTATCCAACCTTAAAGAAAGCTGGGAAGCCAGAGGAGGCGGGATTTTCATCTCAAAAACTGCGACAAGTGGATCAGTTAATTGAACAGGAGATAAATAACGGATTCCCAGGAGCTGCACTAGTAGTCGTTAAAGACGGAAAAATAGTTAAAAATACAGCCTATGGCTATGCGAAAAAATATGAAGGACACGACCTATTAAAGCATCCTCAAAAAATGAAAGTGGATACGATGTTTGATTTGGCTTCCAATACAAAAATGTATTCTGTCAACTATGCGCTGCAGCATTTAGTTAGTGAAGGGAAAATCGATTTAAACGAGACTATTCAGCACTACTTCCCATCCTTCAAAGATCATCCATCAGATAAAATTAAAGGAAAAGATCATCTTCGGATTATCGATCTCCTCCATCATACGGCCGGTTTTCCATCAAGTGTTCATTACCATAATCCAGTAAGAGCGGGGGAATTATACTCCCAGGATCGTTCAACAACCTTGGAAATGATCTTAAAAACTCCTCTTCAAAATGTGCCAGGCACCACTGTGGTCTATAGTGATATAGATTATATGCTTCTTGGATTTATCATCGAAAAAGTAACAGGATTGCCATTAGACCAATACGTTGAAACGCATATTTATAAACCTTTAGGGCTAAAATCAACAATGTTCAACCCCCTTAGTAAAGGTTTTAAAGAAAAGGATTTTGCTGCCACTGAGTTAATGGGAAATACACGTGATGGCGTCATTTCGTTTCCTAATATAAGAACTTATACATTACAAGGTGAAGTCCACGATGAGAAGTCTTTCTATTCTATGGGCGGTGTTTCTGGGCACGCAGGCTTATTTTCCACAACCGGAGATCTAGCTGTATTGCTCCAAGTCATGCTGAATGATGGTGGGTATGGGAAAGTAAAACTTTTTGATAAAGAAACGATTGATCTATTTGTTCAACCATCTGAGATGAATCCTACATATGGTTTAGGGTGGAGAATAAATTCGAATGATAGCATGAAATGGATGTTCAGCGAGTATGCTAATCATCAAGTAATTGGTCATACTGGGTGGACTGGGACGATAACAGTGATTGACAGAGAAAATAATTTAGCTATTGCGTTATTAACAAATAAAAAGCATTCTCCAGTTATTGATCCAATGGTCGATTCAAACAGATTTTATGGAGACACATTTGATATAAGTCAATATGGAAGTATTGTTACAGCTGTTTATGAAGCAATGAATAAATAGACCGAAGAAGCAGAATTCCCCAGATTCTGCTTCTTCTTATTTTGTTTAAAAACATAAATTTATTTTTATACATTTTTTGAAAAAAAATATTGATTTTGATCGAAATTATGATAATATAATACATTATAAATGAATAAACATTACAAAACATGAATAAATATTCGATAAATATTAGGAGGAATTACAACATGTCAAATCCAAAAGTTGTTCTTGCCTATTCAGGCGGATTAGATACTTCAGTAGCAATCAAGTGGTTAGAGGAGCAAGGATATGCAGTTGTTGCTTGCTGTTTAGATGTTGGTGAAGGCAAGGATTTAGCCTTCATCCAGGAAAAAGCTTTAACAGTTGGTGCTGTAGAATCATATGTAATTGATGCTAAAGAAGAGTTTGCGAATGAATATGCATTAATGGCTCTTCAAGCTCATGCATTATATGAAGGTGTTTATCCGCTAGTATCTGCACTTTCTCGTCCACTTATCGCGAAGAAGCTAGTAGAAGTGGCTGAAAAAGAGGGAGCAGTAGCTGTAGCTCACGGATGTACTGGTAAAGGAAATGACCAAGTTCGTTTCGAGGTAGCTATTCATGCATTAAATCCAGAATTAGAAGTATTAGCGCCAGTTCGTGAGTGGAAATGGTCTCGTGAGGAAGAGATTGAGTATGCAAAGCAAAAGAATATTCCAATTCCTATTAATCTAGATTCTCCATTCTCAATCGACCAAAACTTATGGGGAAGAAGCAATGAGTGCGGAATTTTAGAAGATCCTTGGGCAGCACCGCCTGAAGAAGCTTATGAATTAACTTCTAGTCTTGAAAATGCACCTGATACACCAGATATTGTAGAAGTCGGCTTTGAACAGGGGGTTCCTGTTAGCTTGAACGGAAAACAATATCCATTGGCTGAGCTTATTTTAGAGTTAAACTCCCTTGCTGGTAAACACGGTGTTGGCCGTATCGACCACGTTGAAAACCGTTTAGTAGGAATTAAATCTCGTGAAGTGTATGAGTGCCCAGGCGCAATGACATTAATTAAAGCACATAAAGAGCTCGAAGATTTAACACTTGTTAAAGAAGTAGCTCATTTTAAACCAAATATCGAAAAGAAAATCGCAGAGCTTATCTATGAAGGCTTATGGTTCTCACCATTAAGAAAAGCATTAGCAGCTTTCTTAGAAGAAACTCAAAAGTTTGTAACTGGTACAGTTCGTGTAAAGTTATTTAAAGGACATGCAATTGTTGAAGGAAGAAAATCTCCATATTCTTTATACGATGAAAAGCTTGCTACTTATACATCTGATGATGAATTTGATCATAATGCAGCAGTTGGTTTTATTAAGCTTTGGGGATTACCAACAAAGGTTCAAAGCATTGTTCAGCAAAACAAGAAGGTGAACGTGTGAAAAAACTATGGGGCGGACGTTTCACAAAATCAGCTGAGGAATGGGTAGACGAATTTGGCGCATCGATTTCCTTTGACCAGGAACTAGTTATGGAAGATATTGAGGGCAGCATCGCTCATGTCACCATGCTTGCCAAATGCGGAATCATTTCTGAAGAAGAAGCAGCCAAGATTAAAAGTGGCCTTGAGCAATTAAAGGAAAAAGCAGCAAGCGATGAATTAGCTTATTCAGTGAAGCTAGAAGATATCCATTTAAATATAGAAAGCTATTTAACAGAGCTTGTAGGTCCTGTTGGGGGAAAGCTTCATACTGCACGCAGCCGTAATGATCAGGTTGCTACCGACATGCACTTATATTTACGCAATCAGGTTCAAGTGATAATTGAGTTAATTGAGGAAATGCAGCAAGCATTATTAGAGCAAGCAGAAGCAAATGTTGAAACGGTCATGCCAGGCTATACACATCTTCAGCGTGCCCAGCCAATCTCATTTGCTCACCATTTAATGGCTTATTTCTGGATGCTTGAGCGTGATAAAGAACGTTTCACGGAAAGTGTCAAAAGAATTAACTTGTCCCCGCTTGGTGCTGGAGCGCTTGCGGGAACAACCTTCCCAATTGATCGTCATCTAAGTGCAGAATTGCTGGGATTTGAAGGAATTTACGAGAATAGCCTTGATGCTGTAAGTGACCGTGATTTCATTCTAGAGTTTTTATCTGGCAGCTCGATTTTTATGATGCACTTATCTAGATTAAGCGAGGAATTTATTCTTTGGTCCAGCCAAGAATTCAAGTTTATTGAGCTTGATGATAGCTTTGCAACTGGAAGCAGCATTATGCCGCAAAAGAAAAATCCGGATATGGCTGAGTTAATCCGCGGTAAAACAGGACGGGTTTATGGGAATTTAATGGGGCTATTAACAGTGTTAAAAGGACTCCCGCTTGCTTACAATAAGGATATGCAAGAGGATAAGGAAGGCATGTTCGATACTGTTAAGACAGTAACAGGCTCCCTTAAAATTTTTGCCGGCATGATCCGTACGATGACAGTCAATACCGATCAAATGGAAAAGGCAACGAAAACTGATTTTTCAAATGCAACGGAGCTAGCTGATTATTTATCAAGCAAAGGGATTCCTTTCAGAGAAGCTCATGAAATTGTAGGAAAGCTAGTGTTAACATGTGTGAATAAAGGCTGTTTTCTTGCCGATTTATCATTAGAAGAATTTGTAGAAGCACATCCATTATTTGAAAATGATATTTATGAAGTATTAGATCCTGTAACAGCTGTGAAGAGGCGTAATAGTGCTGGCGGAACTGGCTTTAAACAAATCATGACTGCGATTGAAAAAGCGAAGGAATTAATAGTTAAAAAATAAGCTGAAAAAGGAGTGCCGGCTCTAGTCCGCACTCCTTTTTTTATACATTTAGGTTACTTTTCCACTCTTTTAATATAAATTCACGTGTCTTTTCAATCGCTGCTGGATCATTGTCAGCGAGCTGCTGAGCCTCCACCAAAGATTCCGCACGGAAAATAATTAAACCACCTGTATGGTCAGTAAACGGCCCTTTTGCAATAATTTTTCCCTTTTCAATTAAATCATTAAGATAATCAATATGCTCTTTACGGATAGCTTCGTCCTTTGCGGGGTCAGTGGTTTTCATTAAAGCAATAAAATAGTTCATCTTAATATCCTCCTGTTTTTTGACAAATTAGAATAATTAGTTTTATATTAACATGTAATCAGAGAAAAATATGGATTTTATGGTAAAATGGAGCATTTTTATCATTTAAAATCAAACTTTATATAAATAGATTGTGAGGGTGTGTGATTTGTTTATTGGAAAATTACGGTATTTAGTAAGTGGAATTTAACAATTTGAAATCAAATCTTCTTCGTGTAATTTAGTAAAATCCGCTGGGGCAAATAGTGTAATATATTTAATTGTAAACCCTTTTGTTTTTTATTTTTTTTCTCCAGTAGTAATAAGCGTAAGCACCTATTGAAAGCAAAATAAAGGGAATAATTATCATGCTGAATTTCGAAAGATAATGTTCTACCTGATGCCAATTTTGTCCAAGAACTTTTCCAGCAGTAATAAACGTAAAAGCCCAGAAGATGGCTCCCGAATAAGCGAATAATGCAAATTTTTTATAGGAATAGCAATTAATACCCGCTAGATAAGCAGTAATATGACGGACTCCAGGGATAAAATAACCAATAAAAAGAAGGAATGGACCAAATTGATTATATAACTTTTTTGCTTTATTTATCTTGTTGTCATTGATATGAAATTTAGGACCGAATTTTTGTAAAAAAGGCAGCCCTAACTTAATTCCTAGTAAGTAGCTTAAAGAAATCCCCCCAATTGCACCAGTAAAAGCACTAAGAAGAGAGGGGATATAAGTAAGTTTTCCTTGAAAAACATTGAATCCAACATATGTAAGCAGCACCTCATCAGGAATTGGCAGCCCGATAATGCCCCCGATTAATGCCAGAATAATTCCCAGATAGCCATAATGTTCAATAAGATGATTGATATGATTAATCAAATAAATGTCCCGCCTATATTAAAAGTTTCTTATAAGTATTTGTTAGTTCTTGAAAATTATTAAACCAAATGTGGAGAATTTCTAGAGTTACTGAAGTAAAAAAATGATGCTAGGGATTTTTCCCATGCATCATTTGGGTTATATTTATTCTTCATCCTTACTTGTACGTACTACAAGAACGTCACACTTTGCATAGCGAACGATGTTTTCAGAAACGCTGCCGATTAGGAATCTTTCCATGGCATTCAATCCTGTTGCCCCGCAAATAATGAGATCGACATTTTGCTTCTTCGCCATATCCTTTGGAATGATGACTTTTGGAGAACCGTAATCTATTACATACTCTACCTTTGCAACTCCCGATTCCATTGCTTCACTCTTATATTTTTCCATTAACTCTCTAGCGAACATATCTGCTCTTTCGGAAATTGTGCGATCGTATGCTTCGACTGTGGCGAAAGTACGTGTATCGATGATGTGGGCTAAAGTAATTTGGGCGTCATTTCTTTTAGCAACTTCAATTGCTTTTTTAAATGCCCATTCTGCTTCTGTTGAACCGTCTACAGCTACTAATATATTTTTATATTTCACCCCCATAAATATCTCCTCCTTTTCCTTTATTATACAGTACCAAAATGTGTATATCTGTAACAAAAAATCGAACAATAAGACAGTTCATTAAAAACTTTAATAAGGAGTTGTTAGAAGAATGGAGAAGCGTGATCCAAAAGCACAAGCAAATTATTTCTTTAATGAAGAAGGACAAAATGAGGTAAGCGAGCAAATTATGGATGCCTATAATAGTGGTGTCATTGAACAGTCGGATGCAACTTTTAATTTAACTGATAATGAGGCCGCTGAAGGAGAAGTCTGACAGTGGAAAAAACTTTATGACATAATCTCAAAATGTATGCAGCTAGAAAAATGGTTCCATTTTTTTTAGCTGCTTTTTCATTCGCATGTAGAACAAATCATTCATAATTTAAAAGAGGAATTTTGTCCTGATTTGTAGAAATATCACTTATTCAATATCTCCCCTTTTCCAAACCTTCGAAATAAAAGGATAAGGAAGTGTATTATATGTTTTTTAAGCCACGATGTGAACCAGAAGAATTAAGAATTATGAGGCATTTGCATGCAAGGATGAATTTAAATGAGAAGGAGGTAAATAACTTTTTAACTATGGAAAAAGGCTACGATGGAGAGAAAAAGTTTGATAAGTTGTTGGAAGGTATTTCTGATGATTGTATAATCCTCAATGATTTGTTATTGGAACAAAGCAATAGTATTTTTCAAATCGATTCATTATTAATCTATGACGAAACAATTCATATTATTAATATAAAGAATTATGAAAGTGATTATTATATTGACAGTGAAAAGTGGTTTAGAGTTTCGAATAAAAAGGAGATATCAAATCCATTTTTCCAATTAAACCGTAGTGAGTCATTGATGAGGCGATTGCTTAAGGACATAGGATATAATGTACAAATAAAAGCCTATATCATTTTTATAAACCCTGATTTTGTACTATATCAGGCCCCGCTAAATCTGCCTATTATTTTCTCTTCGCAACTTAATCGATTTCTTAATCAATTTAAAACGAGGATTGCCGTACAGAAAGAAAAATACTTCGTACTTGCAGAAAAAATAACTTCTCTCCATATAAAAAATTCACCATATATGAACCTACCAGAATACTCATATGAACAACTTATAAAAGGGATAACATGTCAGACATGTTATACTTTTATTTCGGAAGTGAGTAAGGACAAAATCGCATGCAATGAGTGTGGATTTCAGGAAGATTTTCAAAGTGCAATTATACGCAGTGTGGAAGAGTATAGACTCTTGTTTCCATTAAGAAAGATTACTACAGAGGATATCTGGGAGTGGTGTAAAGTGATTGACTCTAGGAAAACCATTCGAAGAATATTAAAAAGAAACTTTAATCTAATCGGGTATGGTAAATCTTCACATTATATAGATTATTAAGTGTGAATAGAAGTACTACATTCTTATTTGATGTCCTAACATAACGAAAAAAGCCAAAAGCGGTCACCAACCACTTCCAATGGTGCCCGCACAATCAAATATTTCCACCCAATGGTAACTAATGTCCTCCAATGGTGCCTGTGACGATAGGAAAAAGCCAAAAGCGGTCACCAATCACTGCTAATGGTGCCCGCTCAATCAAAAATTTTCACCCAATGGTAACTAATGACCTCCAATGGTGCCCGTGACGATAGGAAAAAGCCGAAAGCGGTCACCAATCACTGTCAATGGTGCCCGCTCAAACAAAAATTTCCAACCAACGGTAACCGAGGCCAAATTTTAAAGTAACTATTTAATAATCTGCAGTTCTTTCGGGAATTTCGTTAAAATTTCTACGCCGTTAGCTGTTACATAAATATCATCTTCAATTCTAACCCCGGCAACATCAGGAACATAGATGCCAGGCTCAATTGTATAAACCATTCCTTCTTCTAGCAGGAGCGGATTTGTCTCAGTTAAGGAAGGATATTCATGCACGCTAATCCCAAGTCCATGGCCTAATCGATGAGGAAAATATTCGCCGTAGCCAGCATCAGCAATAATCTTTCTTGCTGTTAAATCAACTTCGGAGCATGAAACACCGGGCTTACTTGCTTCAACTGCGGCCAGCTGTGCCTTTAAAACTGTATCATAAATCTCTCTTTGCTTATCATTAATATCTCCGTAGGCAACTGTTCTAGTAATGTCTGAACAATAGCCATCCACAACTACCCCTAGATCGAAAAGAACGAAATCTCCATTTTTAATTTTCGTCAATCCTGGTGTTCCATGAGGAGATGCTGCATTTATTCCAGTAAGAACCATCGTAGAGAACGACATTTCTGTAACGCCTTTTTTCTTCAAGGCAAATTCAACAGCTGCAATGATCTCTAATTCTGATTTCCCTTCTTTTATTTCAGCACATCCTACTTCAACAGCATAATCTGCCAATGCACAAGCTTCGCGAATAATGCTTAGCTCTTTTTCATCCTTTACCATCCGAAGCTTTCTTAACTTTTCCTCCGCCGAAATAAATCTTGCCCCATTAAACAATTGAGTAAGAATTTCAAAGCGTTCAACATTCATATGTTCTTTTTCTATCGCGATGTGATCAACGGATTTCAAACGGCCGAAGATTGATTTATGTATCATTTCCCATGGATTTTCGATATCACTGTAAGAAATAATCTCATTGTTCCAGCCTGCATTTTTTGCATCCGTTTTATCCAATGCAGGGCAAACGAGAAAAGGCTCTTCTTCTTGAAAAACGGCTAAGCCTAGAAGGCGTTCATGAGGATCACTTAAGAAACCACTAAAATAAAAAACATTTTCAGGTGACGTCACAAAGCAAACTTGTACATTATTTTCTTTCATCCAGCTGGATAATTTCTGTAATCTGCTATTCATCATTACCCTCCTTGTAATTAAAGCTCTTCGCTAATATTAAAAGATTAGCAACTAAATGGAGAAAAGTAAACTTTTAGAAAAGTGTAAAATAGGGTAGTGTATAGAAAGCAGGAAAACAAAAACTTCCGTTGAATCAATTACATAGCGTAAAAGTAGAAAGGGGAAGAGAAATGAAAGTATCATTTCATGGTCATTCTGTTCTGAAAATAGAGTCACAAGGGAAAACAATTTTAATAGATCCGTTTATTACTGGAAACGAATTAACAGATTTAAAGGTGGATGAAGTTAAACCTGATGTTATTGTTGTGACCCATGGACATGGGGACCACCTGGGAGATACCGTTGAATTGGCTAAAAGGCATAATGCTCTCGTTATTGCCAATTTTGAGCTTGCAACCTATTTAAGCTGGCAAGGTGTGAATACTCACGCAATGAGTATAGGTGGTGCTTATCAGTTTGATTTTGGAAAGGTAAAATTGACACCTGCTTTTCACGGAACTGGACTAGAGACAGAAAACAATGAAATCATTTATTTAGGCATGCCAGCGGGAGTGCTGATCACTATTGAAAATAAAACGATTTATCACGCAGGCGATACAGGTCTATTCTCCGATATGAAATTAATCGGTGACCGGCATCCGATTGATCTTGCATTTTTACCAATTGGAGATAATTTTACAATGGGGCCAGAGGACGCAGCCTATGCGGCGGGCTTGTTGAGTGCTAAGAAAGTAGTACCGATACATTATAATACGTTCCCGCCAATCAGACAGGATCCACAAAAATTTGCAGAAATGCTTGAACCAGGTGTTGTTCAAGTACTTCAGGTGGGAGATTCTATTCAATTATAAAATTGCAGTGCAGCTGATTTAAGCTGCGCTGTTTTTTTTCGTAGTTTTTCTTGATGTATTTCATTATATCCCCCTTCAAAGCAAAAGAAATCCATACATTTTCCAAGCATGTCCGCATACATATAAATGAAGAAGCATCATTAGGAGGAAAAAGGAATGAAAAAAAATCGATATTTATTATGTTTGCTTGTTTGTGGCTTTCTTCTTTATTTTGCAGTTCCAAGACTTAACATTTTCGGCGAAGGTTTGGAAGGAATATTTGCCATTAGCTGGCTAGCCTTCGCACTTATTGTCATTGCTGGAAATTTAACTTCATTGCTATACTCACCTAAGAAATCTGTACCAAGTACTAGCATACAAGTCCAAGAAAGAAAGAGATCAAGAGCTATTAATCGCTAATATTAAAATATTTAGGACGTTCATCACATCGAATTGAAATAAAGGCGTTTCTAACCTTATAATGAAGATATAGGAATTATTGAAAAAGGGTGAACGTCTTGGCTACAAAACATGAACAAATTTTGCAATATATCGATGAATTGCCTGTCGGAGAGAAAATATCAGTTAGACAAATCGCCAAGGCACTGAGCGTCAGCGAAGGGACAGCTTACCGGGCTATTAAGGATGCAGAGAACAAAGGTTATGTCAGTACGATTGAACGGGTTGGTACGATTCGGATAGAGCGGAAGAAGAAAGAAAATATTGAAAAGCTAACTTTTGCCGAGGTTGTTAATATTGTTGATGGCCAGGTTTTAGGCGGAAGAGATGGTTTGCATAAAACATTGAGTAAATTTGTAATCGGGGCCATGAAACTAGAGGCCGTGATGCGGTACACTGACGCAGGCAGCTTGCTCATTGTCGGAAATCGAACGCAAATACATGAATCTGCACTTAAGGCAGGTGCAGCTGTACTTATTACTGGCGGTTTTGATACAGAGGAAAGTGTAAAAAAACTCGCTGATCAATTGCAGATGCCTATTATTTCAAGCAGCTATGATACATTTACTGTAGCAACGATGATCAACCGGGCTATTTATGATCAGCTGATTAAAAAGGAGATTGTCCTTGTAGAGGATATATTAACTCCTCTTGAAAAAACGGTATACGTCAAACCAACTGATAAAGTTTCAGATTGGCTTCAATTTAATAAAGAAACAAATCATGGACGGTTCCCGGTAGTCGATAAAAATTTAAAGGTAATTGGTATGGTTACATCTAAGGATATTATGGGGCATGATCCCGATACACAAATTGATAAGCTAATGACCAAGAATCCAATGACTGTCGGGAAACAAACAAGTGTTGCTTCCTCTTCGCACATGATGGTTTGGGAAGGAATTGAGGTCCTCCCGGTTGTAGATGATTCGAATAGGCTTGAAGGAATCATAACCAGACAGGATGTGTTAAAGGCACTGCAAATGATTCAGCGTCAGCCCCAAGTCGGTGAAACGATTGATGATATTGTGACCAATCAACTTGTGCTAATGAGGGGGAAGACAAAAGGGGAAGATGTGTACCGCTGTGAGGTTACGCCACAGATGACCAATCATCTTGGTACCATTTCTTATGGAGTATTTACAACAATCGTTTCAGAAGCCGCCAATCGAGTGCTGCGAAATTATAAAAAAGGTGACTTAGTTGTCGAGAATATGACCATTTATTTCCTTAAACCCGTACAAATTGAGAGTATGCTAGAGGTTTATCCACGTGTACTAGAAGTAGGACGGAAATTCGGGAAAGTTGATGTAGAGGTCTACAATGAAGGTGTTCTCGTTGGCAAGGCTATGATGATGTGTCAATTGATTGAGAGATAAGAAAAGCGGAAGTACTTTGGCACTAAAGCTAGACAAAGATAAAAGCCGTTCCATAAAGGAGCGGCTTTAAAAAATTATTATTCTTTTGCTTCATTTGCCGCAATCGGTAAATAATATTTATAGGCTTTAAGGCCGGCGAAAATAGTAAAGGCTCCTAATAGAAAAAAGATTCCACCGATAATATAAGTAGCTGTATTTCCATTTAGAAAAAACTGGTTTAAGCCATATAATCC
>NZ_JBALPC010000058.1:0-26612 GCF_036965225.1 Bacillus sp. JJ1474
TTATTTTATGATTGATGATATTTTCAAAGATCTTCATCTCTCATCACTCCTCCGTAGTACTTTATGAAGGAGATAGGCAATATGTGACAGCAATAATCTAATTAAAGGTAAGTGCCTTGTTTCTTTACAAATATTTTTTCTTCCTGTATACTAACTTTTGTTAAATCGGAATGATTCTTAATTTAAAAAGGTGATAGTAAATGAAGGCACATGATAAGCCTATAATAAATATCAATCAATTATCTTATCGTTATGAAAAAGAAAACGTACTGGAAGATATAAATTTATCCATAAAAGAAGGGGCCTTTCTTGGAATTGTTGGTCCAAATGGTTCGGGGAAATCCACTTTATTAAAGCTAATTCTAGGGCTGCTTAAAACGCAAAAAGGTGAAATTCAGCTCTTTGGTCAGGAGATAAGCAAATTTAAGGATTGGCACAAAATTGGCTTTGTTTCTCAAAAGGCAAACTCATTTAACACTGGTTTTCCAGCAACCGTCTATGAGGTGGTAGCTAGTGGATTAACAAAAAAGCTTGGTCTTTTTAAGTTTATGAAAAATGAGCACAGGCAAAAGGTTATAAAAGCTATCGACTCAGTAGGGCTTCTCCCTTTTCAAAAACGTAATATTGGGGAGCTTTCAGGAGGACAGCAGCAGCGTGTATTCATAGCAAGAGCTTTAGTAAGTGATCCGAAACTAATGATTTTAGATGAGCCTACAGTGGGAGTTGATGCACAAAATGTGCAATCCTTTTACGAGATGCTTGATAGCCTAAATAAAGAATTAGGAATTACACTTCTTTTAGTCACACATGATATTGGCGCCATATCTGACAAGGTTACTCATGTTGCTTGTTTAAATAAGCATTTACATTTTCATGGGGAAACTAATGAGTTTGAGCAGTTGAAAATGGAGGAGATGTCTGATTTTTATGGTCATGACATTCATATCCTGACACATAATCATGATCACCATAATCACCAGCATGGAGGAGCAGGGCAATGCTAGCGGGGATACTACAATATGAATTTTTGCAAAATGCCTTTTTAACGGGAATTATTATTGGAATTATTGCACCATTATTAGGTGTATTTATTGTTGTCCGAAGGCTGTCACTTATTGCCGATGCATTAAGCCATGTTACCCTTGCCGGAATAGCAGCAAGTCTCTATTTCGAAAAGAAAGTGACGGGATTAAGCGGATTGAATCCCATCTATATGGGAATGGCTTTTTCTGTGACAGGGTCTTTATTTATTGAAAAGCTAAGATCTGTTTATAAGCATTATCAAGAGCTGGCTATTCCTATTATATTATCCGGTGGGATTGGGATAGGCGTTATTTTTATTTCTCTTGCAGATGGCTTTAATACAGATTTATTTAGTTATTTATTTGGAAGTGTCAGTGCAGTAAGCCGTGTTGATTTATGGACGATATTAATTATCAGTATTCTCGTCATATCAATGATCTTCCTTCTGTATAAAGAATTATTCCTGCTTTCCTTTGATGAAGAACATGCAAAGGCTTCAGGGATAGCTGCAAAATGGGTGCATTTTATATTTATCATCATGGTTGCACTCGTGATTGCTGCATCGATGCGAATTGTGGGGATTCTGTTAGTTTCTTCTTTAATGACCTTACCGGTCGCAGCCAGTATTCGCATTGCAAAAGGCTTTAAACAAACGATCTTTTTTTCAGTAATATTTGGCGAAACTTCCGTACTAGGCGGGCTGACACTCTCCTATTACTTAGATCTAGCCCCAGGCGGAACAATCGTTATAATCGCGGTCTTTATTTTGATCATGACGATCTTGTTCAAAAAATTCACAACTAACATATAGCAAATCTGACATAGAGTTCATTTTAATGAGGTGAATGAAGTGGATATCAATGAAGCATTACAGCTATTAAAGGAAAAGGGCTATAAACATACAGGAAAAAGAGAAGAAATGCTGCAGTTTTTTGCAAAAAGTAATAAATATTTAACTGCACGTGATGTTTTGACATGGATGAAGGATGATTATCCTGGCTTAAGCTTTGATACCATTTATAGAAATTTATCTTTATTTGTCGAGCTTGGCATTTTTGAAATGACGGAACTTTCTGGGGAGAAGCATTTTCGCTATACTTGCGCGCATGAACATCATCACCATCATTTTATATGTATGGATTGCGGGAAAACTAAAGAAATTGACACGTGTCCGATGCAAGAGCTGCAGGACAATTTAAAGGGCTATGATATTTCCGGACATAAATTTGAAATATATGGCCGCTGCCCAGAATGTGTCAGCTGAGGGCTAAATAAAAACGGCTTAACACCGTTTTTATTTAGCCTTCTTTTAACCATTTATCTACCCATTCGTTTGCTTCCATCCAGTTTTTTACGCGAATTACTCCAGAAGGTATTGGATCCTGGTTATACGGAGTATCAAATAAAATAACAGGAATTTGGCATTCTTCGTGTATCATCACAGCATTATCATGCTTATCTTCAAAAAAGATATCGACTTTGAAATCTTTAGCTGCCTTTACTTTGTAATGGGTTCCAATTAACTCAATGTGATGAAAGGATAACGCATGCTTTAAAAACCATTCCTCAGTAAGCTTCAGTAAGTGCGAACCCCGAGCACTAATGAAAAATAATTCATGCTCCTTTTCCCATTTATTCAAAATCTCTTTAGCCCCCACAGCAAGCGGTGATTCAGCATATATAGCCGGCTCACTTTCAGCAAACCAATGTGCAAATTCTTCCTCTGTAATTTCTACTAAATGGGTAAGATCGTATTGTTTAACATCATTTAAAGTAATGTTTAAATTAAAGGCTTTATTTAAAAATGGGATCATTGAAGAAGGACATGAAACTGTCCCATCAATATCAATACCAAAACGCTTTTTCATTCTTAATACTCCCCTTAAAAACAAGTTCTTCTATATCTTATCAGAAGTGTGTATTAGACTAAAGAAATTTAGTAAAAACATGGGACATAGTAAAACATTAACATCTTTAAAATGGGGATTTTCGTAAACAATATTAATGCTCCAAAAAAAAATACTTTTACGGGAATCGTAAGAACTTTGAGCCCATTTCAAAAGCGTGCTCCGAAATGCCTCAAATAAATCTTTGTTTCCTTAGAAAGTCAGGCTGCAACATGGGGAAACGAATGTTTCCATATTTGAAAGCGAGGGATTTGGATGGCAGATCAAGAACGTGATTACGAGGATTATGATCTTCGTCATAGCGAGAACATTGGCGAAAAGAACCAATATGGAGCTGCGGATTATAATGAAGAAACCTCTGCTGAGATTGCTGCACCTATTTCATTTGACAGGGGTAGAACAAATACAATAAATGAGAGAGATAATGAAGCGGAAACAGCGGGAAGAGGAATGGGGATTGCTGCATTAGTTCTTTCCATTATCTCTTTGTTCGTATTCCCAGTCTTATTTGGAGCAACGGGTATTGTACTTGGGTTCATCGCGCGGCGCCGGGGAGCTTTAAGCTTAGGGAGCTGGGCAATTGGCATTGGGGTAGTATCCATTATTGTAGGGATGTTTATCCTTCCATTTTTTTAACATAATCAAATTTAAATGAAAGAAGAGGGTGACTTAGTCACCCTCTTCTTAGTCTTGCTTTACTGTTTCAGCATTCTTTTTTTCTTCTTCTTGTTTAGCAAAGTATTCAGCTGCAATTTTATCGATTTCAATTTTTAATTCTTCGACCATCGTTTCTTCAGGGACTTTCCGAACAATTTCCCCTTTACGGAATAGAAGTCCTTCTCCTCTAGCGCCGGCAATACCGATATCTGCCTCACGTGCTTCACCTGGCCCGTTTACCGCACAGCCAAGGACTGCTACTTTTATTGGTGCTTTGATTTTCTGGATATATTCCTCAACCTCGTTCGCAATGCTGATTAAATCAATTTCAATTCTGCCGCATGTAGGGCAGGAAATTAATGTTGCAGCATTAGAAGATAATCCAAATACCTTTAATAATTCACGAGCTACCTTGACTTCTTCAACAGGGTCTGCACTTAAAGAAATACGGAGTGTGTTTCCAATTCCTTTATTGAGAATAACACCGAGACCAGCTGCACTTTTCACAGTACCCGCAAAAAGAGTACCGGATTCTGTAATTCCAAGATGCAGTGGATAATCAAATGCCTTTGCGGCTTTTTCATATGCTTCTATAGCTAAATTAACATCAGATGCCTTCATTGAAACGATAATATCATGGAAATCCAGATCCTCAAGAATTTTAATATGGTGAAGTGCGCTTTCAACCATTCCATCTGCAGTTGGATAACCATATTTTTCAAGAATTTTTTTCTCTAATGAGCCAGCATTTACTCCGATTCGGATTGGGATCCCTTTTTCTTTTGCGGCTTTTACAACCGCCTCTACTTTCTCACGCTTTCCGATATTTCCAGGATTGATTCTTATTTTATCAGCTCCGCCTTCAATGGCCTTCAGAGCAAGCTTATAGTCAAAATGAATATCAACAACGAGCGGAATGTTTATTTGCTTTTTAATATCTGCAATGGCGTTTGCAGCCCTTTCATCCGGACAAGCTACACGTACGATCTGACAGCCAGCTTCCTCTAAACGTTTAATTTCAGCTACAGTAGCCTCGACATCATGCGTTTTAGTTGTTGTCATGCTTTGGATAAACAGCTCGTTACTGCCGCCAATCGTTAATGGTCCAACCTTAACTGGACGTGTTTTTGTACGATGTATGATTTCACTCAATGGAGATTCGCTCCTTCTATTAACAGTTCTCAATAATACTTTTTTTCTAATCCATTGCTATTGTATCAGTGTTTCATTGATATTGACAAGAATGATGGTTTATCCAGCAGTGGTAAATTTTTAACTTCATTCAGCAGAAGTCAGCTACTTGTTATGTAGGAAATGACTGCCAAAAGGTATCCAATTTAAGCTGGAGTCAAATTCCCGACTGAATGAAGTTAAAGCCTCCGGCGGATGCCTCAGATTTTTTAGTGGAAATTTATCGAGCGGAGATCGATAAAAATCTGGGCGCAATTTCACCGAGGTGAAATTGATGTTTAGTTACGATAATCAGGAAACTTATAAATGTAACCGGATTTAATTTTTTCCGGACTTAAGCCATTATTTAAAATTTTAAAATCAGAAATGACTTTGGAAATAGAAACAGAAAGCGGAGCATTTATGTTTTTTTCTACAAGCGATAAAACTGTATCACCTGATGAAACTTTTTTTTCAAAATAGGGCAATAAAGTTTCATTCTCCGCCATAGCTTCAATAACTGGTTCATCGACAGTAGGAATAGGAAGGGTTCCTTTAGTTAGGTCAAAATATATAACATAAATAACAAGGACTGATAGTAGAAAAAGGGCAAGACGTTTCATATAGGAAAACCTCCGGAATAAATAAGCTGTTTACCAAATATGTATGCTTCTACAAAAAAAATAGAACTTTAGTTGGAAAAATTAATGGAAATATTACTAACTCTTTACAATTTCTTAATACTTCTCTGCCATAATGAAATTGATTTTGGAAGGGGGAAATTATTTGTTAGTGGGGAAGATTCAAGCTGCAACACGAACATTATTAGCAAAAATTACTCTGCAAACAAGACTGCTTGTTCTCATCTTAGGTTTGCTCCTATTGACCGTTTCATCTATAGCATATATCTCTTACGGAAAATCAAAGGATACGGCAGTAAATTTAATTGAACAGAGATTGATTAAAGAAGTAAAATCGATTTATGATTTATCTCAAAATCTCATGCTTATCTATGTAGGCAATGAAGACAAGTTTAATAAAAAAATGAATCAGGTGATAAAAAGCCAGGATGCTGGGCTTGCACAAGATGGGCTAAGCGGGAGCTTTTTCTTAGTTAATGAAAAAGGAGCCACTCCATTCCAAATTAGTAAAAATACGAAGATCAAATTTTCCCAATCAACCATTGATAAAATAATGAAAAAACAAAATGGACTCATTCATCAAAATATTGACGGAGACGATTACACTATTTCATTTCAGTCCGTTCAGGAGCTAAAAGGAATTTATGTCATTGCTATCCCGCAAAGTCAATATTTAAAAGAAGTGAATGAAATGGCCAAATACATAATAATTGCAGTCATCATAAGTCTTTCTATTACCTCAGTTATTGTTATTTTATTAGTAAGAAATTTAACAAGTCCATTATCAAGGCTGAGAGAGGTTATGAAGGAAGCACGGAATGGAAATTTAGATGTTCGAGTGAAGGCAAACACAACAACACCGGAAATTACCTCTCTTATCAAAAGCTTCGATGCGATGATTAAACAAATGAGCTCGCTTTTATATAAAATAACGGCCACTACTAGGGATTTATCAGAAACAGGCGGAGATCTGCAACAAATATCTGGTGAGGTAATGGTGGAAAACGAGCAGTTGATGAGGGCGATTCAAATTGTGAAATTGGGTGCTGAACAAACGGCCAGCAGTTCAGATAATAGTATCCAAATGTTTCAAAGTATGAGAGATGCTATTAATAATATTTTTGAACAAATGAAGGAAATCATGAATAAAACACAATCCATGAATGAATCAGCTCATGATGGAGAATTGAGTGTCGAGAATCTTATTCAAGCGTTTAATCACTTGAGCGATGAATTCAAAACCGTTTCCGCTACCGTTCAGGAGGTGAAGGAACATTCAGCATCAATAGCTGAAATTGTTACGTTTATCCAGCAGATGGCGGGACAAACTAAGCTTTTGGCATTAAATGCCGCCATAGAAGCAGCGCGGGCAGGAGAAGCGGGTAGCGGCTTTGCGGTAGTTGCTAATGAAGTAAGGAATTTAGCAGAGCAATCTTCGCAAGCCACAGAGGAAATAAAGCATACCATTGAAAAAATGGAGCTAATCTCTCTGAAGGCTTCGAATGAATTCGAAGAAATGCTTGTTCATTTTCAATCACATCTTGAAACGGCATCGGTCAGCAGAAAATCCTTTGATTTGTTAATGCTCGAAATTGCCGCAGTAAGTGAAATGATTCGTCATGCACAGGGTGAATTAGTTGGACTGAATGATACTCTTCCTAAGATGGAATCTGTAACTGAAAACTTTGTCTCAGTCTCACAGGAAACCTTTGCAAGCGCAGAGCAGGTTGTTGAAGCATCTCAAAAACAAATGATCAAAATGAAGAAGAACCATGAATCAGGCGAAAAACTGAAGGAACTCTCTCAATCACTAGCCGAGCTAAATGCAGAATTTCGATATTCACAAGGTGTTCGCTAATAAAAAAGGAAAAAAAATAAAACGCGCTTAATGCACGTTTTATTTTTTTGCTTTTGGCAGGGGGATTTCTTTAATAGTTAGGAATAGAATGATATACGCAACAAGCCAATTAAGCAGAGCTCCATTTGGTACCTCCGTCTGAAGACTATCCATAATTGTAAAAAAGATAGTTGGCAGTGTGACACTATAGGCGGCTAGTCGCCAAGTATGACGATATTGAATATTTCTATTAAGCATTTTTTTCAAGAGCAAGCCAAGTAAGGCAAGGAAAGAAACCTCGATAAATTTCGCCCCGCTTGCAAAAATAAGAATAATCACTCCTAATAACGGAATAATGATCGCAAGTGAGGAGTTAACAGTAGCCAGAATCTCAAGCAAATCATTATTTGTAATCGAAATATCACTAAACATGGAGTACGGCAATGATTGAACCTGCCCTCCAGCGATAAAATACGCATCATTTTTTAGAATGGCAATCGTATTTTTGCTATTGTTTAATTCATCCGTGTCTACCGTGCCGGTCGAATCGAAAATAATCGTAATGTTCTCTTTGTTGAGAATAACAGGGGCTTTTGTATCAGAATGAAGCTCTCCATTTTCAATATGAAATGGAGGCAGTTCAGAACCAAGGCTTTTTTCTACTTCACTGACTCCATTTACCAGTCCGGAACTTAAAAAGTAAACGGATGGAAGGATAGAAATTAGGGCAAGAAAAAAAACATACAGGATCGTTTTTCCAATCCCCTGAAATCGAAACATGGAAATGTCCCTTGGAGAATAAAGACTTTTAAATAATTGTTTGAAAATATTCATTTAGACCACCCTTAGAAAAGTTCATCATATAATTTTAACTTGCTAAAATCATCTGTACAAGCTTTAAATATATAATTAATTTTCCGAAAACCGTAATACAATTGTAATATTAAGCTGATTTGTTAAGGTATTGTAAATTTAGTTTGAGTTTCCTTTACATCTAAAAATATTCAATTAATAATTGTATGGAGTTTGTTGAGAATTGTCGAATTTTACGATCTGGGGTTGGGGAAAGTGGAACTGAATATTCCGCAGACACTTTTTGAATTATTAGGCGGGTTAGTGATATTTTTATTTGTAATAATATTTATGAGGGGCGGGCTGAAGAAATCTTCAGCAGATTCAGTCATTGAATATAAAGCCAACCATCTTGATCCGGTTTTTATTGAGCAGTCACCATCGATTGCACTTGGACAAGCAAAAGAAGAAGTTTTGCGAATGGGCCATTTTTCTATAAAAGGTTTAGAAGAAACCCATGAATACATAAAAACAAAGAATCAAAAGCATTCCGCTAAAGCGATGCGGATTGAGGAAGCAATTAATAAACTAGATCGAAAAATAACTGATTATTTAGTAGAACTGGCAACAAGCTCACTGTCTGATCATGAATCTAAAGAGCACATAATGCTAATGGATACAGTAAGAGATATTAAGGGTATCGGTGATCATTACGAAAATATTATCGAGTTAATTGATTACCAGCAAGCAAATAAAATCTTATTGTCAGATTCAGCGATGTCTGACTTAAATGAAATGTTTATGTTAACCATTTCAACAGTTTCCGAGTCAATAGATGCTTTAGATCATAATGATAAGGAAGCAGCCATTCATGTTGTACAAAAAGAAGAAGAGATTGATAATATAGTAAGAAAGCTTCACAGACAGCATATTCTTCGCTTAAATGAGGGATTATGCTCTGCTCAAGCTGGAATCGTGTATGTTGAAATTATAAGTAATCTTGAGAGAATTGGCGACCATGCTGTAAATATCGCTGAAGCTATTTTAGGGGAAGATGATTAGTCTATAATATAGGGTAGGGAGAACACTCCTTACCTTTTATTATTCGGAGGTGCTTTGCCTTATATGGAGTATCTGAATTGGACCTTAATTATTTTATTATTCGTCATCGCCTTTATTGGCCTCGTTTACCCGATTATTCCAAGCGTTCTTTTTATCTTAGGAGGGTTTTTCTTATATGGTTTTTTATTTTCTTTTGAACCGTTTAACTGGCTTTTTTGGGTGATTCAAGGTCTTTTTGTCATTTTATTATTTGGAGCAGATTATTTAGCCAATATGATTGGGGTAAAAAAATATGGGGGCTCGAAAGCTGGGATTTGGGGCAGTACAATCGGAATTATCGTTGGCCCATTTGTTATTCCAGTGTTCGGTATCATAATCGGCCCTTTTTTAGGGGCTATCCTTGCTGAGCTAGCCGTTAACAAGAAAGAATGGAAGGAAGCTGTTAAGATAGGCTTTGGCTCTGTTATAGGCTTTATAAGCAGTGTTGTGACAAAGGGGATTATACAAGCGGTAATGGTTATTTATTTCATAATGGTCATATAACCTATTCTTTTAGGAATATTATAAATTTTATTGGGAAATGTATATGAGTGGAGAAGCATTTTAATTGAAACGATTATCTAACTTTGGTAATCTTAAAGTGTAACCATAAAGAATGATTCTAATTTCAGAATTGCAAGAAATCTAGAATTGTTTGAGTGGAAAATTATATGTACATAGGAGGAATTAATAATGGCATTTGAATTACCACAATTACCTTATGCTTATGATGCTTTAGAACCGAATATCGACAAAGAAACGATGAATATTCACCACACTAAGCACCATAACACATATGTAACAAACCTAAATAACGCTTTAGAAGGAAATGAAGAGCTTCTTTCTAAATCAGTTGAAGAAGTGATTGCAAACTTAGATGCTGTTCCAGAAGCTGCACGTACTGCAGTACGTAATAACGGCGGCGGACATGCAAACCACTCTTTATTCTGGCAAGTAATTTCTCCAAATGGCGGCGGTGAGCCAACAGGAGAATTAGCTGACGCTATTAACGGTAAATTTGGAAGCTTCGAAAGCTTTAAAGAAGAATTTGCTAAAGCTGCTACTACACGTTTTGGTTCTGGCTGGGCATGGCTTTCAGTAAATAATGGCGAGCTTGAAGTAACAAGCACACCAAATCAAGATTCTCCATTAATGGAAGGCAAAACTCCTATTCTTGGTTTAGATGTTTGGGAGCATGCTTACTATTTAAATTATCAAAACCGTCGTCCGGATTACATCGGTGCATTCTGGAATGTTGTAAACTGGGATGAGGTTTCAAAACGCTTTACTGCAGCAAAATAATACACATTTAATTACACGGCAGGGATATCCTTGCCGTGTTTTTTATTAAGTTGGTATAAGAGGAACTGCTTAGTTAGAAACTACCCTTTAGACACAAAGGGGAGTTTTTTTATGAGTAAGGTTAAAAAGTTGATCGGTGAAGTTGATTTAACGAAGGATTTGGGGTTGCTGCTTATTATCGGGGGCCTATATTCTTTAAGTGTGGCTCTGTCTAATACGTTTGTGAATATTTATCTTTGGAAGCAGTCAGGTGATTTTAAGGATTTAGGTTTGTATAATCTTACCGTTGTTGTCATTCAGCCGTTAACGTTTATTTTGGCAGGCAGGTGGGCAAAGAAAGTTGATCGCGTAATTGTTCTCCGGATTGGCGTTATTTTTTTAGCTGCCTTTTATTTAACGGTTTTAATAATAGGAACACAAGCATCAAAGTTTTTGCTGCTTCTCGGTGCATTGCTTGGTATTGGATATGGTTTTTATTGGCTTGCATTTAATGTTTTAACTTTTGAAATTACCGAACCGGAAAATCGTGATTTTTTTAACGGCTTTCTTGGGATTTTGTCTTCTGTTGGAGGAATGATTGGTCCAATAGCTGCAGGCTTAATTATTTCTAAGTTAGAAAAATTTACGGGATATACAATCATCTTCGGTACATCTTTAGCTCTTTTTTCATTGGCCGTGTTTTTAAGCTTTTTTATAAAAAGAAGGCCGGCAAAAGGAAAGTATTATTTTAGAAGAATATTAGCAGAACGAAAAAATAATAAGAATTGGCAGCTAATCACGAACGCTCACTTCTTTCAAGGGCTGCGTGAAGGTACATTTGCATTTGTCATATCGGTTTTTGTCTTTATATCAACAGGCAGTGAACTTGCCTTAGGGGCATATGGACTTGTCAACTCAGGAGTTTCATTTATTGCGTACTATTTTGTTTCAAGGCTCCTAAAAAAACAGTACCGTAAAAGGGCTATCTTAGTAGGCGGTATAATATTGTATTTGGCGATATTCCTGATTATCTTTGATATCAGCTACTCCAAACTTCTCATCTATGCAGCCACCATTGCAATAGCCTATCCTCTTCTGCTCGTTCCATATATTTCAATGACGTATGATGTGATTGGAAAAGGATGGAAGGCTGCTGAAATGAGAATCGAATATATTGTTGTAAGGGAAATTTTCGTGAATTTGGGCAGGATATTCTCAATCCTGTGCTTTCTGGGAGCAGTCACCTTTTTCAATGAGGAAAAAAGCATTCCAATCCTTCTGCTATTTCTTGGTGCTGGTCACTCTATTATATTTTTCTTCATCAGAAAAATACAGCTTCAATCTGCATAAGGGAAGAGCATGCTCTTCCCTTTTTCCTATTAACAAATATTGCATCAGCTTTCCGTATGTTCTTCCTAGAAAAATTTACTGATTTCTTATAGAATGGGATTAGTGAAATAGAAAGTTTGTTACAAAAGGAAGTGTCTATATAAATTGAATAAAAAGAAAAGGAAGAAAAAATCTCATGTTCCCGTCAGGCTGAACATTTTATTTTTTATTGTGTTTTTATTATTTTCTGTTCTAGTCCTTCGACTAGGCTTTGTGCAAATTGTGTATGGTGATGATTATAGGCGGGAAATTGAGCGGACAGAGGACGTTACGGTTAATAACCCAGTACCCAGGGGGAAGATGTTTGATCGGACAGGCAAGGTTATTGTAGATAATACACCGCAAAATGCCATTACGTATACAAATCGCGGGGCAAAGCAAGCGGAGATGCTAGATGTGGCAGAGAGACTTGCTAAACTTATCGAAAAAAATACGGATAAAGTGCAGGTTAGAGATAAAAAGGACTATTGGATTCTCAAAAATAAAGACCGAGCTGATAAAAAAGTACCGGAAAAGGAAATCGATAAATTAAAAGAAAAATTTGAAGGCAAGGAACTTGATAAGGAGATTTATCGTCTGACGGTAGATCGTGTTACGGATGAAGAGTTAAACGAACTCACTGATAAGGATTTAGAGATTCTTGCGATCTATAGGGATTTTACAAGCGGGTATGCATTAACACCACAAATTGTTAAGAATAAAGATGTAACACCAGAGGAGTTTGCTGTTGTCAGTGAAAATCTTCAGCTTCTCCCAGGCGTAGATACGACGACGGATTGGGAAAGAGCTTATGCCTTTGGTTCAACCTTGAGGTCGGTCCTTGGAAAAATAACGGATTCTGATGAAGGTTTGCCAGCTGAGCAGCTTGACTATTATTTAGCAAGAGATTATAGCCGTAATGATCGTGTAGGAAAGAGTTATATTGAAATGCAATATGAAGATGTGCTGCACGGTCAAAAGGCTAAGGTGAAAAATGTCACTGATAAGGCAGGGAATGTTCTTGAGACAATCCCAATTACAGAGGGTAAAAGAGGAATGGATCTCGTCCTTAGCATTGATATGGATCTTCAAGTTGCGATCGAAAAGATCATCGAAGAAGAATTGCAGGCTGCGAAAGCAAAGCCCGGAACTGCTTTGCTTGACAGAGCTTATGTTGTCTTGATGGATCCACATACGGGTGAAATAATGACAATGGCCGGAAAGAGAATTGTTAAGGATGAGAAAACGGGCAAGAGCGAGATGCAGGATGATGCACTAGGAAATATAGCATCAAGTTATAACGTTGGTTCAACTATTAAGGGGGCAACGATCCTTACAGGATATCAAACAGGTGTTATTAGGCCTAATACATCTTTTTATGATGCTCCCATACTAATTAGTAGAACGCCTCCAAAGAAATCATGGAAAAACCTTGGAACGATGAATGATATAAATGCACTCAAATATTCTTCCAACGTTTATATGTTTTATACCGCAATCAGAATCGGTAAAGGGAACTACATTCCTAATGGACCACTTCCGTTAGAATTAGATAAAGGCTTTGCAACGTTTCGGGATTCTTTTGCGCAATTTGGTTTAGGAGTACGTACAGGGATTGATCTCCCAAACGAGACGCTAGGTTTTAAAGGTATTTACGGAAAAACATCTGGACTTTTACTCGATTTTTCGATCGGTCAGTTTGATACGTACTCTAATATGCAATTAGCACAATATGTCTCTACCATTGCAAATGGAGGAAATCGCATGGAACCCCATATTGTCAGGGAGATTCGTGAGCCTCTACTGGAAAACAATGAGTTAGGGCCAATTGTCCAAGAAATTCAGCCTAAAGTACTTAATTATGTAGATGCTGAACCAGAATGGTTTGACCGTGTCCAACTAGGATTCAAGAAGGTTTATCAAGAGCAAGGCGGAACTGCATACGGCTATTTCGGCCAGAAAAGCTATAATCCAGCAGGGAAGACTGGTACAGCAGAAGCCTTCTATGACGGACCTGAACGTAAAAAGTTTGGTAAAGAACCACCTGAAGTAATAAACTTAAGTCTTGTTGGATATGCACCTGAAGATAATCCTGAAGTTGCAATGGCTGTTATCGTTCCATGGGCATACCAAGGAGGCCGAGGTCACTCTGCAAATTTAATCATCGGTCAAAGAGTCATGGACACCTATTTCGAATTAAAGAAACAGAGGCAAATGGGGAATATTGTCGAGAATGACGCTCAAGATATAGAAAATAGTGAAGAAACAGAAGTCGAAGAAACTGAATAAGGGATTAGATAGAGCCTGTCACCATAGTCGTGGCAGGCTTTTTTTCTGTCCTCATTTCTCGACAAATTTACACATCATTTATATCGATTTACATAACCTTTACAATCCGTTAAAACCGTATTTACAGTCATACATTATTCTAATACATGTAGGACATAATGATACAAAACACTTAGGGGGAATAAAGAAATGAAAAGCTTTAAGTACTTATCACTATCAGTAATGATTGGGGCAGTGCTGGCATTCACAGCAGCTTGTGGTACAGCAGATGAGGGAACAACTAACGGTTCTCAAGCTGGAACTGAAGGAAATAAGACAGAACAAGCTGGTGAAGAAAATAAGCAACTTCAAGGTGAAATTAATATTGACGGATCATCTACAGTATTTCCAATCATGGAAGCTGTCGTTGAAGAGTTTGGAATGGAACAACCTGGAGTAAAAGTTTCTGTTGCTTCCTCTGGTACAGGTGGCGGATTTAAAGCATTTATTGCTGGAACTACAGATTTCAGTAATGCATCTCGCCCAATTAAAGATGAAGAAAAAGCTCAGCTTGAAGAAAAAGGAATCGCTTATACAGAATTAAAATTAGCAAACGATGGTCTATCAGTTGTTGTGAACAAAGACAACACTTGGGTTGATCATTTAACAGTAGATGAATTAAAGAAAATGTGGTTAGAAGATGGAACAGTAAAAAAATGGTCTGATATCCGTGAAGGATGGCCTGAAGAAGAAATTAAATTTTATTCACCAGGTACTGATTCTGGTACATTCGATTACTTTGATGAAGTGATTCTAGAAGAGGCACCAATTGTGGAAAAAGCAACACTTTCTGAAGATGACAATGTTCTTGTACAAGGGGTTAAAGGCGATAAGAATGCAATTGGCTATTTCGGATATGCTTATTATGCTGAAAACAAAGATGCATTGAAAGTAGTCCCTATTGATGGCGGGAACGGTCCTGTAGAACCAACAAACGAAACAGTTGAAAGTGGAGAATATGCCCCATTATCACGTCCGCTTTTCACTTATGTTAAGAACGAATCAGTGAAAAAAGAAGAAGTTTATGAATTTGTAAAATTTACACTTGAAAATGCTGCAGTGCTATCTGAAGATGTAGGTTATGTAAAATTAAAGGATGAAGAATATACAAAGGCTTTAGAAACTGTAGAAGGTCTTAAGTAATCAATAAAACTTTATGATGGGAAGCGCGATTATTGTGCTTCTCATCTTGTTGTGGATGGAAGGGGTTTTCACTTTGGCAATACAAAATTCATCATTTTCTGTACAGGAAATGATTCAAGCAAAAAAACAAAAGAAAAGTGCCAGCTCTTCAGTTGAAAAGGTAGTGCCGTTTGTTTTGTTATTAACAGCTGTAGTTTCTGTATTAACAACTCTTGGAATCGTGTTTACATTGATATTTGAAACATTCACTTTCTTTAGTAAAGTTTCCATTATAGAATACATTACTGCGAAAAAATGGTATCCATTCTCGCCAACGCAGGGGTCATTTGGCGTACTGCCACTCGTTATAGGCACGTTAAAGGTAACCATTATTGCTGCAATTGTAGCTGTCCCTATTGGATTAGCAACAGCGATTTTTTTGAGTGAGTATGCATCAGACAAAACTCGCAGAATCATTAAACCGATATTAGAAGTATTAGCAGGAATTCCAACGATTGTTTATGGTTTTTTTGCCTTAACGTTCGTTACACCAATCTTAAGAGAGATGATTCCTTCCCTTGAAATATTTAATGCATTAAGCCCAGGTATTGTAATCGGGATCATGATCACTCCGATGATTGCATCTCTATCTGAAGATGCGATGTCTTCTGTACCTAATTCAATGCGTGAGGGAGCACTCGCATTAGGTTCAACAAAACTGGAAGTATCCTTAAAAGTTGTGCTGCCAGCAGCTATTTCAGGGATTATTGCTTCGATTGTCCTCGCAGTTTCGCGGGCCATTGGAGAAACAATGATCGTAGCCGTTGCAGGCGGATCCACTCCAAATATGAATTGGGATGTAACAAGTTCGATCCAAACGATGACTGCCTATATCGTTCAAGTTAGCCAAGGTGATGCAGGATATGGAACGACAATTTATTATAGTATTTATGCTGTAGGATTTACACTATTCCTGTTTACATTATTGATGAACTTATTTGCCCAATTTATCTCTCGTCGTTTTAGGGAGGAATACTAATGAAAATCATTGAACATTCAACAGTTATTAAACATATGAAAGCAAGATTATTAACAAATATTCTCTTTAAAACTTTATTTTTGATGGCAACGATGTTTGGCTTACTTGTTTTAGGAATATTATTATATCGGATACTCACTCAAGGAATCGCTTATCTTGATTTTCAGTTTTTGCAAAGTCTTCCATCACGAAAGCCTGAACTGGCGGGTGTTAAAACAGCATTGATTGGTACAGTGTGGCTTATGGGTGTTGTAGCGCCTGTATCATTATTGTTAGGTGTTGGAACAGCCATTTATTTAGAAGAATATGCGAAGAAAAATCGCTTTACACGTTTTATTCAAATCAACATCTCAAACCTTGCTGGCGTCCCATCGATTGTTTTTGGCTTATTGGGGCTTACTGTATTTGTTCGTGCACTTGCACTCGGAACGAGTGTTCTAGCTGCTGGATTAACGATGAGCTTGTTAGTTCTTCCTATCATAATTGTAGCATCCCAGGAAGCGATAAGATCTGTTCCAAAAGAATTAAGAGAAGCTTCTTTTGGGATGGGTGCGACAAAGTGGCAAACGATTGTTCATGTAGTCTTGCCAGCAGCTGTTCCCGGAATATTAACAGGCGGGATTCTTGCATTGTCTAGAGCAATAGGGGAAACGGCTCCACTTGTTGTACTTGGATTGCCATTGTTCCTTGCATTCCTGCCAAAGTCTGTTTTCGATATGTTCACTGTTTTGCCAATGCAAATTTATAACTGGACGGGGAGACCACAGGCTGAATTTCAATCGTTAGCTGCTGCAGGAATTATTGTCCTGCTCGTGATGTTAATAATCATGAATTCAATTGCTGTATTAATTCGGAATAAATTCTCAAAACGATATTAATGGAAGTGGATGAAGGGGGAACTCAATATGAATGCAACATTAGAAAAGCAAAAAATGCGTCTTGTTCAAGGCCAAGATACTGTTACGGATATAACATCAAAAAATATAGTCTATAAAACCGATCAGCTTAATTTATGGTACGGAGAAAACCATGCGTTGAAAAATATTAATTTAGATATATATGAAAATGAAGTGACAGCCATTATTGGTCCATCTGGATGTGGAAAATCTACGTATATTAAAACGTTGAACCGAATGATTGAACTAGTGCCAATTGTAAAAACATCAGGTATAATTTCGTACAGGGGCAGAAATATTTTTGATAAGTCTTATGGGGTAGAAGAATTACGTACGAAGGTTGGAATGGTGTTTCAAAAACCGAACCCTTTTCCTAAATCCATTTATGAGAACGTAGCCTATGGACCGAAAATTCATGGCATTCGTGACAAAAAAATCCTCGATCAAATTGTCGAGAAAAGTTTAAAAGGTGCGGCCATATGGGATGAAGTAAAAGACCGATTACATCAAAATGCTTACGGGCTTTCAGGGGGTCAGCAACAGCGTCTTTGCATTGCTCGCTGTTTAGCCATTGAGCCTGATGTTATATTAATGGATGAACCAACGTCAGCACTTGATCCGATCTCTACATTGAAGGTAGAAGAATTAGTACAGGAATTAAAGAAGGAATTCAGTATCATAATCGTTACTCATAATATGCAGCAGGCAGCACGTATTTCTGATAAAACGGCTTTCTTCCTAAACGGTGAAGTAATTGAGTTCGCGGAAACAAATAAAATATTCTCAACACCTTCAGATAAACGAACAGAGGATTATATTACAGGAAGATTCGGCTAATTGAATGTAAGGGGAGATAACCAGTTATGTCAGTTCGTGAAAAATTTGATGTTGATCTAAAAGAATTACAAGGAAAATTATTAGAAATTGGCAACTTTGCCGAAGACGCGCTGACCAAATCCATTATCGCTCTAGAAAGCCAAGATCTTGAGATGGCTCTTGAAATCATTGATAATGATGCTAATGCGAATCTTATGTATGAAGATATAAATGATTTTGCGATATTATTAATTGCGAGACAGCAGCCAGTAGCCATTGATCTCCGCCGCATTATTGTCGCTATAAAAATTGCAACAAATATTGAAAGAATTGCTGATTTCGCAGTAAATATTGCAAAGTCTACGATTAGAATTGGCTCGGAGCCGTTAGTAAAGCCTATTGTTCATATTAAAGAAATGCACAAAATTACTTTAGAGATGTTGAAATTATCTTTAGAGGCTTTCAATGATGAAGACATTGTAAAAGCAAAACAGTTAGCAGAGATGGATGATAAGGTTGATGATTTATATGGGCAGACAATCAGGGATTTAATGCAAATTAATATGCAAAAGCCGGAATTTTTGCCGCAAATTTTGCAGCTTTCCTTTATTTGCAGATTTCTCGAAAGATCCGCAGACCATATCACTAATATTGCTGAAAGTATTTTATACCTTGTTAAAGGAAGGCAGTATGACTTAAATTAATAGAATGACAAAAAAGCTAAAGAAGCTGGTTCTCAGCCTCTTTAGCTTTTTGTTATTATTTTTGCTATTTGTTTATAGCTCATACCAGCTTTTACTTCAAACGATCCAAGCTGTATTCTCTTACTATAGCCATTCTCCTCAAGGTATGTTTCAAACTGAGCCGCATCATCAATAATCTTTTCTTTTTCGAGCATTGCAGCAATGTCATGTGAAACCATTCCACCTATTATTTCTAACGTGTAAGCCGTAACTGATTCAGTGGATTCTGAAGGTGAAGAAGGCTGTTTTGGTGATTCGGTCTCCTTACCTTCTTCTTTATTTGCATTTTCAATTGCCTGAAACCTTTCTTTTGTTAAAATAATATATTCATGATCAGCTAATAAGGTCTTCGCATTTTCAATCGTTAATTCTTCCGGTTTCTCTTTTTTCAAAGCCGAAAAATAAAATGAGCCAATAATACAAACAGCAACGAGTATTCCAAATGCAAAGGCACGTGTATTCCTTTTGTTCATGTCTTATCCTCTTCCGATCTTTTCTGCTAGGATTGATTCAACTTCACCTGGTGTTAAGGATGATTGCCTTGCAATTTGATCTACTGTTAGCCCCTGCTGAACTAAGGACCACACCTGATTCTTGATAATATCATGGATTTCCTTCTTCTCATTTGATAGCAAAGGAGGACGTATAGTAGAAACCGGTTGAAATTCAATATCGTTAACAAGCAGTTCTTCCTCAAGAACCTTTAATTTTTTCTTAATGATATACATATCTTGAATTTGCTGCATGGATAGCTGATCTATCTCTTCACGAATAATCTTATACGGATCCTTCATAAAGACTGAACATATTAGCAGAATGACAGCAAAGGCGAGCAAGCCAATCATTATATATTCCAAATAAGTCACCTCAATTTTTGTTCTGCCAATATTTTATCATTTATAGTGACAAATTTCGATTTGGATTGTTTATGTGAACAAAGATTAAAGTTTTTTTGTCGGATTTTATTCGGTTTTATAAAAGAGTTTTTGTCGAAAAAATCCAACTTTCTTGTAAAAGATAGGAAGGAAAAATTTTTCTTAGTTAGCAAATGCAAGTATAGAAACAAAACGCAAATTACGACAATTTCCGTTCATTGTGAGAGTGAGTTTTCAGTGATAACATATAGAAATAAGGAATAAATTCACTCTATTACTCATATATATTGTTTTCTCGCAGATTAACGGGCTGTAAGACCCCCCACTTCAAGAAGTAGAGTAAAACAAAAATTTCTAAGTGGGGAATCAACAGCCCGTAAAGGCCCGATTATAGGAACACAGACTAAGAACGCCACGTCCTGTGGCAACGTCTATGTGACCCACATCCTGTGGGCCGCAACTAACAATCAGTGGGGGATGATAGAAAACCCCACTGATTGAAGTTTCACTTTATCTCAATTGAGCATGAGGTGCATCATGACTGAAAGATACTTTCATTTAAAAATAATTTCCAACAGCCTTTGTTATGCATCATGGGATATTCCTCTTCATATTAGAAACCTTGTGGAATGTTATTTCAGCAGATCCTTCTCTAAATTGACCAAGACTATTCGTCTTTATAATGCCGCAGAGGGTATAAGAGGAAGAGAGGCATATGATCAAGAAATGATCATTGGGAGGAATCAATCACAGAGAATAGTTGAGGGGCTTACGAAACATCAAAGTTACAATGCAGAAGTCGGGATCAAACTATCAAGTAATCATTTCTTTCCCATACTTCGATCAAATCTCATTGCAAGCGATACGCTAAAAAGCGAATGTGAGCTTCGTAGGGCTTGCACTGAACCTTCCGATCTACCTTATCCTTGGTCCAAGCTGGTTAGCACCTATTCGTATTATGTGCCAAATAACAGGAACGAGGACTTTTCCTTAAAATATAAGTATAAACAAACAGTTGCCTATGAAGATAAAAAATTGGAGCTTTCAAATGTAAAGAAAATGTCTAGGGAAATAGACAATTCACGTATAATGGTTAAAAAAAATACCAAACGAAGAATTCTAATTCTATCATGGGAATATCCTCCTCACCTTGTTGGCGGTTTATCAAGGCATGTTCAAGGACTTGCTGACTGTCTTCAAACAATGGACTATGAAGTGCATGTCATTACTTCAAATCCAAATGAAGCGGCGGAGGAAGAAATGAATGAGCGTGTTCGGATACATCGTGTAATCCCATTTAATCAACAGGATGAAGATTTTCTTAGCTGGATAGGCGGATTAAACTTAGCCATGCTGAATAAGGCATTGGAGATTGATAAAATATATCGCTTTAACTTGATCCACGCCCATGATTGGCTTGTTGGAGCAAGTGCTATTGTCTTAAGAAATACCCTTCGCATTCCGTTAATTGCAACTATTCACGCAACGGAATATGGAAGAAACAAAGGTATCCATACAGAGCTTCAAAAATTTATTCACGAGAAGGAACAACAATCAATTATTCAAGCGGATACAGTCATTGTCTGCAGTGAATATATGAAACGAGAGCTTAATCAAGTGTTTCGTTTACGAAACGAAAAGAAACTTCATATAATCTCAAATGGAACAGCAGCAAATACGCATGTGAAAGACGGATTGAAGGCTTTAGAAGTGATGCCTATTCAAAAAAATAAGCGTCTGATCTTTTCGATTGGACGCATCGTTAAGGAAAAAGGATTTGACACAATAATAGAGGCAGCCCAAAAAATGCAAAGACAATTTCCCGATGTATATTTCATAGTTGCCGGGAAAGGACCTCTGCTTGATAAATACCAGAGGATGGTCGATAGATTGCAGCTGCAAAATCTGCTTTTCTTTGTTGGCTATGTATCGGATGAGCAAAGGACAGCTTTGCTCAACCTCTGCAGAATGGCTGTTTTTCCAAGTCGCTATGAACCCTTTGGAATCGTTGCACTAGAAGCAATGCAGGCGGGGAAGCCGACAATTGTTTCGAATACAGGGGGCTTAAAAGAAATAGTTCAGCATAAAAGATCAGGAATGCTCATGAAACCGGGATGTTCAGACAGCTTAATCGAGCAAATTAAGTACTTGTTAGAAAATGAATCCCATGCAGAGCAAATCGGACTGTCTGGAAAAAAACGGGTCGAGACCATTTTTAGCTGGGAGAGAGTAGCTGAAGAAACAGTTAAAGTATACGAAGAATTACTTATTCATCTAAATAATGAAAAGGATTAATATGCTGACAATTTATTCGGAGGTGAAATGAATATGAAAATAAAAACTTGGATTCAACCAAAAGCTACAGAGGAAAACATAATTTCGAATAAAGAAGGGATAGAAGTTATTCCTGGGATCTGGATTGATGGAAAGACATATTGGCTGACACCAGGAGTAGAAACAATGATTGCAGAAGAAGGTTTGTCAGTTCACTTACAACAAGAGAAAGGTTCCCCAGCTTTACAATTGTATAATGTCAGTATTACCAACTTTCGTGAACGTCAGCTGCATGTAAAGCTGCTTATTCAAAATAGGCATTATCAAAGCCGAAATAGATTCAATCATTTTTTCGAAGATCATGAGCATTTTTCATTTATTTCACCTTCCGAGAAGGTTGTTTTCCACTTAGACAATCATCAAGTGCATTTAGCCAATGGGTATTGCCAAGGGAAAACATTCAGGGCTAGCACCATCCAATCTATTAGGAATGTCTTTACTGATCATATTTGGGCTTGTCCTACAACAGGAAAACTTCAATATAATCCGATGGCTAATGGCGATGCTGTCAGTTTATTTCTCTATGATTGTCATTTCAAGGGGAAACAAACCATAGAAGGGAAATCATGGATAATTAGCGGGGACAATGAGACAGAGCTAATAAAATTAAACGAGTCTCTTTTAAAAACACACTAGCATTTACATTTAAAAAGTGATATTATAAAAAGGTCGTATGAACGAACTAGTCTTTCAATAGTTTGGAGGGAAATTACATGCGTGTGAATATTACGTTGGCTTGCACAGAATGCGGAGATCGTAACTATATTTCTAAAAAAAATAAAAGAAACAATCCAGATCGTCTTGAGCTTAAAAAATACTGCCCAAGAGAAAAGCGTTCTACTACACATCGTGAGACAAAATAAGCAGTGGGGTGATTCCTACTGCTTTTTTTGTTGGCTATAAATTCATAAATGGGGGGGCTTTGGAATGATGGAAGAGAAAAAGATATTGCGAAAGAAAATAATTGATAGGCTTTCATCGATAATTAAACCTGTATATGAGCAACTTTCTTATCAAATTGCCAATCAGTTATTTCAGGATAAATATTGGAAGGAAGCTTCAACCGTTGGGGTTACTATTTCCAAGCAGCCAGAGGTTGATACATATCAAATTATTAGAAAGGCTTGGGAACAGGGAAAGCGGATTGTCGTTCCGAAATGCCTGCCAAAAACGAGGGAAATGGTATTCCGTACATTACATAGGTTTGATCAATTAGAATCGGTTTACTATGGATTACTAGAGCCCATCGAATCAGAAACAGATGAAGTATCGCCGAATGAAATAGATTTGATTATTGTTCCTGGCTTAGCCTTTACCGAGAATGGCTATAGACTTGGATTTGGCGGTGGCTATTATGACCGGTTCTTAACAAAATATAATGGCCACACTCTTTCACTTGCATTTCATGATCAAATTGTTTCAAAACTTCCAGTTGAGGACCATGATATCCCTGTCAGTAAAATTATTACGGACGAAAAGATTAAGTGTGTAAATGAATGACGCCGGTTTTCTATTTCTATTTATAGCCGCTACAGCCATTTGCGGATATTATTTTAGATTGTTAACCAGTTCAGGGAGTATAGCAGCGTTTATAGCTGGCCTAATTATTGGACTTGGCTTTGGTGTTAAAGGCTTGCTTGTGCTCGGTTTCTTTTTTGCCAGCTCCAGTCTATGGTCTAAATTCAAAAGAAGAAACAAAGTGAAAATTGAGCAGAAGCATGAAAAAGGCTCTCGCCGAGATTGGGTACAGGTAGTGGCGAATGGAGGTACGGCTGCTCTTTTTAGCATACTTTATCTAGCTTACCCTCAAGAAATCTGGTTTTATGGATTTGCCATTTCTATTGCTGCGGCTAATTCTGATACATGGGCGTCTGAAATAGGTTCTACGAGCAAACAGGCACCTATTTTTATTCGTTCAATGAGACAGGTTGACGCAGGTACCTCGGGCGCCGTTAGCGTTCTTGGGACCTTTGCTGCTCTGTGTGGGTCTTTTTCGGTGGCGATCCTTTGTTTTTATTTATTTCCTATTTCATTTACTGGACTCCTGATTATTTTCGTGTTTGGATTTGTTGGGAATATAATAGATACGATGTTTGGGGCTTTTATCCAAGTAGTCTATCAGTGCAAAATATGCGGGGCTGAAGTAGAGGCAAGTAACCATTGCGGGAAAAGAACCATTTACAAAAGAGGGCTAATTATGATGAATAATGATATTGTGAACTTTTCATCGGGTTTTCTAGCTGCATTATTAGGATTACTTTTCCTCTTATTAGTTGGTACCATAAATGGATAAAATTTATATATTCATCTCAAACTAGAATAAGGAGGGATGAATATGGGTCGTATAATATCAATCATCATGATTGGAGTTAGCGGATATTTTATTTTTCAAAATCGGTACCGAGCGTTGAATGTATTATTTAGAAATGCTATTTTACGCCGAATTTTCGTCAATTCCATCATGGGACTTCCGGGAGTGAAAGATCGTTTAATGAAATTGGTCTTCCCGCCAGGACCTGCTGAAACACATTAGAAAAAGACCTTTTGAGGTCTTTTTCTTTTGCGTTTACAGGAGTTATTGCCTATAGTAAAAATGAGGTTCAGTTTTTTGGCTCTATGTCATATTTACATTAATATAAAAAAGTAAGCTTGAAAAAGAGAGTAGGGGGAACCCCGGTGAATTTACAAGAAGATTATTTGTTCTGGAAGCTTGCCCATTATTTCATTTCGGAACATAATTATCGCATTGTTCAATTAGCTGAGCAGCATCAAGAATTATGGCTGGAAAAATTGGAGAACAAAGAGGCTCAAGTTATTAGATTGCTCAAGTATAATTTAGATTGGAGCAATTGGATGCAGAAGGACATTGAGCATACTGCGATGAATGGAGAAAGAATTCGAAAGCAGCTTATGCGCGGTGAAATGAATGTCATTAATTTATACATCTCCGCTTATCCGCCAGTAGATGATTATGAATTTAGAATTGAAAAGCCATTTATTCAAGCAGACAAAGAAAAAACAAGGGTAACCTCGATCATTTTCGATCGGTCCCATTATGAAGAAAGCTTAACAAAGCTTAACAGTATTTTTCAAAGCATTCATTCAATATCGATTAACAGAGAAGGCTATACGGAGAGTGATATTGAAGAAGTGAAGCTTGCGGCGTTATCGGAAGCATCTAATCGGCATAAGAAGGAACAAGCCCTATTTCAATATGGAAAGCCTTTTTTTACATATGTATTTATGATTATTCAAGTAGCTATGTTTCTTTTGTTGGAATGGAAGGGTGGAAGTACGAACACATCTACACTTATTGAATATGGTGCTAAGTTTAACCCGCTCATTCTCGAAGGTGAATGGTGGCGGTTTTTTACACCTATTATTCTACATATAGGGCTGCTCCATTTATTAATGAATACACTTGCGCTTTATTATTTAGGGACGACAGTCGAAAGAATATATGGCAATGCCCGCTTTCTCTTCATCTATTTGCTTGCTGGATTTTTCGGTTCTTTATTAAGCTTTGTCTTCAGTCCTAACTTATCAGCAGGCGCAAGTGGTGCTATCTTTGGCTGCTTCGGAGCCTTGCTGTATTTTGGCGTTATTTATCCAAAGCTATTCTTTAGAACGATGGGCTTAAATATTATCGTTATTCTAGGTATTAATCTTGTCTTTGGCTTTACGATGCCAAGCATCGATAATGCAGGACATATTGGCGGATTAATCGGTGGATTTTTGGCAACTGGAATTGTTCATTTTCCGAAGAAAAAAAGGCTGCTTATTCAAGGAGTTTCTATAATTATTGCAATTGTATCTATTACAGGATTGTTGAAGTATGGCTTTAATGAGCCAGGACGAGTATTAAGTGAACAATCAGCCTTAGTCATGGCACAGGAATATATGAAAACAGATGAATATGATAAAACTGTAAACATACTTCAGAATTATGCTAATGATCATTCAGCTTCTGCAGAGGTTTATTTCCTTCTCTCTTATGCAGAAATAAAAACAAACGAAATACAAAAGGCAAAAGAGCATTTACACCTAGCGATAGAACAAAGAAAAGACTTTCATGAGGCTTATTATAACTTAGCCCTCCTATATGTTCAGGAGGAAAATTTCAACGAAGCGCAAAAGTTTGCTAGTATTGCCGCTGAGTTAATGCCTGATCAACAGGATTATCAGAAATTGCTGCAGCAGATTAAAGAGCAAGTAAAGTAAATAGACAGAAATTATTATGATATGAGGGACAAGAATGAAAACGATTTATGATATTCAGCAATTCCTGAAAAAATTTGGCACATTTATTTATATAGGGGATAGGGTAGCGGATTTGGAGCTGATGGAAGCGGAGATAATGGAACTTTATCAAGCACAGCTAATGGAAACGAAAGATTATCAAATGGCGATTTTATTATTAAGACATGAGATCCAGCATCTCAAAGAAAAGGACTAAATTTTTATGACTGTAAGAAAAAGTATTCGTTCCTTTGCGAATGCTTTTTTTATTTTATTAAGTTATAGGAATGATGGGACTTCCTTAGTATGGATCAGGTTTGTTAACAAAAATAAATAAAAACAAAGGACTATGACAAATTGATCATTTTTATAAAAAAGGACAAACACGAAACTTTTGGAGGTTTAAAACGTCTAATATGTTGGGTAAAGAGAAGTCTACAATT
>NZ_JBALPC010000058.1:26618-39874 GCF_036965225.1 Bacillus sp. JJ1474
AAATATGTTTAAGCCTGATTTGATTTTATGTAAAAAAAGAGTTAAGATAAGGTTTGATTTAAAACCACTATCCTAAAATTGTAAAAAAATTAAAAAAATTTCCATATCTGTTCCAAAAAAACAGGGAGGGTAACAGTGACTATGAAGAATTTCAAATGGTCAAAGATATCGCTTGTTGGAATTGCGATTGTGCTGCTTTGGCTAAAAACGTACATTACCTATAAAACTAGCTTCGATATTAAAATAGAAAATTGGAAGCAAGAATTTATTTTATTCATCAACCCATTGAGTTTCCTACTCTTTATCTTTGGGATTAGCTTATTTCTTAAAGAAAAGAACCGTAATCGCTATATACTTATTTCAAGTTTTGCTATTTCAGCGGTATTGTTTGCCAATGTCGTCTTTTATCGTTTTTTTAACGACTTCTTAACGATTCCCGTCCTTTTTCAAACTAGCAATATGAGTGATCTCGGCAGTAGTGTGAATGAATTGCTTAGCTTTACTGACATACTGTATTTTGCTGATTTTATTATTTTAGCAATAATTGTCGTCCTTAAACCGGCTTTTATTTCGTACAAAGAATTTTCTAAAGTCGACCGAAGAGCGTTTTTCTTAATTGCAGCTGCCATTGCTTTTTTTAATCTTGGACTTTCTGAGACGGAGCGTCCTCAGCTGCTTACCCGTACATTTGACCGCGAAATGCTTGTCAAAAACATCGGAACGTATAATTACCATATTTATGATATGTTTCTTCAATCGAAGTCATCTGCACAAAGAGCATTGGCTGATGGCAGTGAGTTAGTGGATATTGATAACTATATCCATGCTAACTACAAAAAACCGGACGATGAAATGTTTGGGATTGCAAAAAATAAAAATGTCATATTAATTTCTATGGAATCAACTCAAAGTTTTGTTATTAATGAAAAGGTGAATGGGCAAGAAATCACGCCGTTTTTAAATCAATTTATTAAGGATAGTTATTATTTTGAGAATTTTTATCACCAAACTGCCCAGGGCAAGACTTCAGATTCGGAGTTTATCGTAGAAAACTCCCTTTATCCTTTAAGCCGTGGGGCTGTATTCTTTACACATTCTGGGAATGAATATACTGCCACACCTGATATTTTAAGCGATAATGGCTATTTCACTGCATCTTTGCATGCGAACAATAAGAGCTTTTGGAACAGAGATATTATGTATCAATCATTAGGATATGACCGTTTCTACTCACTGCCTGATTATGAAGTTACGGAAGAGAACTCTGTAGGCTGGGGAATGAAAGATATTGATTTCTTTGAACAATCGATTCAGCATTTAAAGGAAATGCCGAAGCCGTTTTACGCAAAATTTATTACGTTAACGAATCACTTTCCATTTGAAATAGATGAAGAGGATCGATTTATTGAACCGTATACGTCAAATAATAAAACAGTTAATAATTACTTTCCAACTGTTAGGTACACTGATGAGGCTTTAAAGTTATTTATTGAAAGGCTGAAAGAAGAGGGCTTGTATGATGATTCGATCATCATTCTTTATGGAGACCATTATGGCATTTCGGAAAACCATAATAAAACAATGGGTGAGTTTTTGGGAACGGAAGTAACACCATTTGTAAGTACACAGCTCCAAAGAGTGCCATTCATCATCCACATTCCTGGACAAAAGGGCAAAACATTATCCACTGTCTCTGGTCAAATTGATGTCAAACCTACAATTCTTCATTTATTAGGCATTAACACGAAGAATAATATCGATTTTGGTTCAGATTTATTCTCAAAGGATAAATTGGAATTTACTGTTCTGAGGGATGGAAGTTTTATTACAAAAGATTATATTTACACACGTGAAACTTGCTATGATAAGAAAACAGGAGAGCCTACTGAAAGTAACGCCTGTGAACCATATATAGAAAAAGCAAAAAATGAGCTCGAATACTCCGACAAGATTATTTATGGTGACTTGCTGAGATTCTATGAGGATAAAGAGCTTATGGGCTCAAACCTTTATGAAAATGAAGTACTTATTAATGCCGAATAAAGAGAGAAAGTCTGCAATCATATAATTGCGGGCTTTTTTGTTCCCTTTGCATTTTTTTCTGTAAACATTCATAAAAATGAATGGATAAGGGAGGAAGATAAAATGAAAGTTAAAGTACGTGCTGGAGATACACTGTGGTATTATAGCCGCCTTTTCATGGTCCCTCTGAATTTATTAACGGATTCAAATCCTTCGATTAATCCAAACTCCTTAAACATAGGACAGGACATCCAGATTCCAGGATTTAAAGCAGTTCCATATAAACTAAAGAATGGGGATACCTTTTGGAAGCTAAGTCAGGCCAGACATCTATCCGTTGATGCATTACTCCTAATGAATCCAAAAACAAACCCAAACCACCTTCAAGCAGGGGAAACCATACTAATCCCATCCAGGGTGATAACACCCATTGTCAATGGGAAAAGGAATTATAATTTTGAGGCTCTAACTGAGGATATTCGAAGCTTACAAACCATCTATCCATTCATAAAGATAAACACAATAGGCAACACTGTACTTGGGAAGCCGATTCAAGAGATTCGATTAGGAAAAGGAACAAAAAAAGTTCATTTTAATGCTTCTTTTCATGCTAATGAATGGATTACCTCGGGGATTTTAATGGCTTTATTGAACCATTTCCTATTATCTTTAACAAATGTGAAACCGATAAGAGGACTCCAGACGATGCCTTTATACCAGTCAGTAGATATTTCCATTGTACCTATGGTAAATGCGGATGGGGTAAATTTAGTGATAAATGGCCCTACAGAGGATGTAAGAGAGCGAGTGATTGGAATCAATCGGGGAAGCTCAAATTTTAGCGGCTGGAAAGCAAATATTAGAGGTGTTGATTTAAATGATCAATTTCCTGCAAAATGGGAAACCGAAAAGGAAAGGTCCCCTGAAAAGTCCCCAGCCCCTAGAGATTATCCGGGTAGTGCCCCATTAACTGAGCCCGAGGCCATTGCGATGGCAGAACTAACAAGATCGAGACAATTTAACCGTGCGCTTGCCTTTCATACACAAGGGGAGGAATTTTATTGGGGATATGAAGGAATGGAACCCCCAGAATCAAGTGTATTGGCGAGAGAGTTTGCTAGAGTGAGCGGATATAGGTCAGTTCAATATATCGAAAGCTATGCAGGCTATAAAGATTGGTTCATTAAAGAATTCCGCCGTCCTGGTTTTACCATTGAGCTCGGAAAGGGAATAAATCCTTTGCCATTATCCCAATTTGATGAAATATTTGAAGAAGTGCTTGGTATTTACCTAGCAGCCTTATACATGTAAAATGAATGATAAAAGCCGTTTTTCGGCTTTTTCCTTTTAATAAAGAATAGCCATAATGAAACATTTTAGATTATATTCCGTAATACTACTTATAGGGAAAAAAGGGGGGGAGGACTTGATACAAAAATTTAAAAGCACTGGCATATTGTTTTATTTATTATGTTTTTTCCTCCTCTTTTTATTAGTTGGGTGTCAGTCCGAGAAAGAAACAGGGATACAGCCAATCCAGAAGCATAGTCAATCATTACATAAGGCAGCGATTCCTCATTCTTTTTTGTTAAATGAAGTCCAAGCCCCTGTTCCTATTCAAAAAGGACAATTTAATTCAATAAATGGTTGGCTAAATAATGATACGATAATTTATATGACAAATGTGGAACTTGGGACAAATATATACACCTATAATATTATTACAGGTGAAACTCATTTGATAATGGAAAGTGAGGCCCCTGTTTCGTCAGTAATGGCTAGCCCTTCCGGCAATCAAGTGTTGATTCATTCCGCTCCAAATTCATATGAAGGGATCATTTCGATTGTCGATACGAAAGGAAAAGAAATTTTGAATAAACGGATAAGTGCATTTGAAATTCATTTCGAATGGAATCCTTATGATGAGGACAAAATCCTTATTTCGTCATTTACGGAGGGATGGGATTATTCAATATACTTGCTATCAATAAAGGATAAGACATTGGATGAGATTGAAAATAAGGAGCCATTCGTATATTGGTTTGCTAAAGATGAAATAATTTACTTAAACTGGAGTCAAAATGATCTCTCTCTCTTTGCTCCTCTCGTCAAAAGAAACATAAATGAGCCGAATGAAAAATTTTTGCTTAATGAAATATATTATATAAAGACAATAAAAGATCTATTGATGACCATAACGGTGAATTCAGAAAATAGCAATGAAGCAGAATACACCTTTTTTTCAAAGGAACTTGAGAGGCTTGCTTCCATTTCTGTACCGCATTTAACACGTTTTTCAGACTGGCTTGTTCCTTACTTTGACTTTGACCAAAATCATCGTTTTATTTCATTACAGCCTCTTTTCAGTACAGATGCGGATACGTATACTAATGGATTCCAGCTTATTTCGTTTGATATCGTAAATGGAGATAAAAAGGTTATCATAGATAACATGAAGAATGAGCCATTAAGCTGTGCTCCAAGCGGAGATAAATGCTTGTATGGGTTTTATTTTGAAAAACTGATTAACTTAGAAACAAAAACAATCATTCCGTTAGTAAAAGATTATTAATGGTTGAATCAAAAAGACTGTCCTTTTATTACAAGAACAGTCTTTTTTGAAAAATTAGTGTACAGCAGGATAACCACTGTTAATTAGTGTTAATAGAGCAAATCCGCCAAAAAAAACAAATGAGCCAGCACCGAAAACGATACCAAGAACATTTTTGTTCTTAAGTGCACTTAATGTACCAAAAGCTGCAAGAACGGCAACCAATGCAAAAATAATGACTAGTCCCATAATAAATAGCCCCCTTTTAATGATCAACAGCAGGCAAATGCCTAGAAATTAAGAAAAACTCGTTCGAAAAACCTGTATGTAACTTATTTTTACATTCATATTATATTTTATATTTTTTTCCTCTGTTTGTCGAGTTCAAAAAATGACACTTCTATGTCATACGCATTGGCTATCCCCTTTACTAAATCTTTTAAATGATGTTCCACGAAATAAATAGCCGCTTTTTCATTCTCAGTATTAAAAATCAAATGCTCCTCAAGCTGAAATAGAGCCATTTGAATCGCTTCGTTTGCACCGCCGCATATTGAAAATCCACAAACCATTTCTTTTAGCAGAAATGTATGAGAATTTGTAATGAATCCGAAATCTGTAAAGGTGTCTCCTATAACTCCGGGGGTTAATTGGATAAGCTCAAACTGATTTTCAAACAACCCAGCTTCGAGTAATAAAATCTTTGATTCAACAGCATCCTTTTCTGATTCATATATAAATATAGTTTCAATAAAATCAAAAACATTAGTGTCACTAAGGATAATAGCCTTAAAGTCAGGTACTTCTTCCATAATAATATTTGCTTCAACCGCATAAAATATGTTCATTTTATTCTCCTTTGTTAGGATTGCTTTAAATATATTTTAAGGCCGTTTCCTTTAATAGTTCAATCCATATAGTGTAGAATAGAGCTAAATTAAGCTTTTTGGAGGTGTTAGTATTGGAATGGAATCAGCTTCCACTAGGTCCATTACAAACGAATTGCTACATATTGTCAAAGGAAAATAATATTTGCTTAATTTTCGATCCTGGCGAGGAAAGTGATAAGCTGAGCAGCTATATTCAGAAAGCGAAATTAAAGCCGGTTGCGATTATTCTGACACACGCTCACTTTGACCATATTGGAGCAGTTGATGATATTAGGGAGGAGTACAATATTCCGGTATATATTCATGAAAAAGAGGCTGATTGGCTTCTTGATCCGGCATTAAATGGTTCCTCGCGTTATGAAATGATACCGAATATTAGCGGCAAGCCTGCAGATATTATTATCAATAATGAACAAGAGATCACGATTGGGGATTTTACCCTCCAAATTTATGAAACTCCAGGACATTCACCAGGGAGTATTTCCATTTATATCAAGGATTCAGGCTTAGTCGTTGCAGGTGACGCATTGTTTTATGGAAGCATTGGGCGGACAGACCTGCCTGGCGGAAATCATCAGCAGCTTTTAAATAGCATACATAATAAATTATTAGGGCTGCCAGAAGAAACGATCGTTCTTCCAGGACATGGACCTGCCACTACAATCGGACAAGAGATGGATACAAACCCATTTTTAAATGGCTTTTAACATTTGAAATGTGGAAAAGGCGGCTATGAAATAGAAAAGCCCTTCTCAAATGAGAAGGGCTTTTCTGGGGGATGTTCTATTCATATAATGGGAGGGGATATAGTTAAGCTACTTAATTTACAATATAATAAAGTTTTCATCGTGTCAATAGTGTTAACTTAAAAAAGGAGTTTTTATGATAAATTTTTTAAAAGAGTTTATATCGAACCACCCATTCAAAAGGATTACATATGCGGAATATATGGAAGTGGCACTTTATCACCCCGAGTACGGCTATTATATGAGAGAAAAGGAGAAGATTGGCCGCAAAGGGGACTTCATCACCTCAAGCAATATATCAGATTTTTACGGCAAATCCATAGCGAAATGGTATTATAAGCAAATGAATCAATTGAAGCTTGCTCCGGCTATATGTGAGATTGGAGCAGGTACTGGCCGCTTTGCAAAAGCATTTATTGATGAATGGAATCACCTTTCATCGGTCCCGATTCGTTATTATATTTTAGAAGCAAGTCCGTATCATCGAAAGGTGCAGCAAAAAGTACTGCACTTTAACGATTACGTGAAACAAATTGAAGGTTTAGACGAAATTAATCCATTTGAGGGTTTAATCTTTTCAAATGAATTGTTTGATGCTCTTCCTGTTCATGTTATCGAAAACCATAATGGACAATTGATGGAGCTGATGATTGGCCTAAACAATGATCAGTTAGTTGAAATAGCTGTACCATTGGAAAATGAGAAGATAATGACCTTTATTAAGAGCAGCGGATTAAAATTAAATAATAAACAAAGAATTGAAATTCCTTTATTAATGGAGGAGGTTATCAGTAACATAGCCAATGCGCTTACAAAAGGATTGGTTCTCACTGTTGACTACGGTTATACGAACGAAGAATGGCAGGAGCTAGGAAGAAGAGATGGCAGTCTTCGAGGATATTATCAGCATCAGCAATTTAATCATGTACTCATGCATCCAGGAGAGATGGATATTACAAGTCATGTTCATTTTGATTCTCTTATCCGAATTGGGAATCAGTTAGGATTGGCTTTTCAGCAGAAATGGAGACAGGATGAATTCTTATTAACTACAGGTTTATTAGATGAATTGCAGAATCATTATGACCCCGACCCTTTTTCAGAAGTAAGCAAAAGAAATCGAGCGATTCGGAGTCTCATTATGCCTTCAAGTATTAGCGGATCATTTCATGTAATATTGCAGAAAAAAGGAATAGAATAGAAAAAAATAAAAAAGCGATGCTTACATCGCTTTTTTATTATGTAGGTATAATTCTTAATGACCACTTACTCCTGGTGTCATCATAAACGTTGACCAGTAAGTGAAGCCAACGAAGAACACTGTTAAATATGCGGCAAAAACATACATATACATACGCTCTGAAAGCTTTAAGTAGCTTAAAAGCAGGAAAAATCCTGTTTGGCCGAAGAAGATTAAAGATGTTGTATACATGTCGCCTACGAAGAACATGACTGCAAAAATCCCTGTCCAGAATCCTAATACTCTGTACATACGATCCATATGTATCCCTCCTTTTACCATTACAAGTACATCATTACATATTATAAGTTATTCCCAACTTAAAAGTAAACCACTCTTTATGAATATTGATTAACGAGGATATAGGCGAAGCGCGACGGGTTCATGCTTCCGATTATCCTTTGAACTATTATTTCATTATTTTGTAACAATTGCATGATAAGCACATGTTTCACAGCCATTTAGCATATTTGCATTTTCGACTAATTCTACAGAACCAAATAATGCTTCAAACATCCCTTTAAGAAACTCTGAATGCATACCGCAAACAGATTCTGAATAATCTCCAGCCACTTCTTTAAATGGGCAGTTAAAGATTTGAAAATAAATTTTTGAATCGTCTTCATTTGCTTCAAATTCTGGATGGAATCCTGACATGATAGCTGCATTTTTAATAATATTTAGTTTTTGTTCGAATGAAAGCGACTCATTAAATTGAGCAGAACGGCTCGTTTCTTGCTCAATTAATTCATGTCCAAACTTTTTACCTGTATCGTATAAAGCCTGTTTAGCAGCTTCACCAAGTGAAAGCAATGATTGCATAGCAATCTTTGAAAGGAGCTGGTAGTCACGATACGGAAAATGAAGCTGTATCACATCATCTGATAAACGATAAAGTCTGCTTGGACGCCCGCCTTTTCCAGTTTTTTGCGTCTCTGATACAAGCATATTAACATCCTCTAGCTTTGAAAGATGTAGCCTGGCAACGTTTGGATGAATATTAAAATTATCTGCGATTTCCTGGACAGTTACTTCCTTATGTCTTTTCGTAATGTATTGATAAATATAATAACGTGTTGGATCTGATAAAACATTTGTAATTTTTAAAGTTTGTTCCACGTAACTCACCTCAGAACGATATTGATCCCATTATAATACAGTTTTTTAGAGTTAACACTGTATTCACTATAAGTTTATAAAATGTTCACAAATATCCACTCATGTATTTTAGCTACCAATAGTGATTAAACATGGTTTTTAGGATAGAGGTTTAGTCTTAGTGTAAGAATTATTATTTTTTTCATGCGAAAAATTTGTCAAAAATAAAAGGAAAATATATAATAAGGTCGAATATGTCTTTAATGACTATTCAAAATTTTATAAATTCTAAAGGTGGTGTAATGTTCAGTTGAACATGATCGAAAAATTAGCAGAAAAAATAATCAAGGATGCAGTTCGAAATCAAGCCTCGGATATTCATATTGTCCCCCGCAGACAGGATACACTCATTCAATGGCGCCTCGCAAATAAACTAGTTCCCAGACTCTATCTCCCTAAAGAAGAATGCGACAGACTAATCTCCCATTTTAAATTCACCGCATCGATGGATATTGGCGAAAAAAGACGCCCACAAAGCGGAGCCTATTCTTACGTAATTGATGGAAAAATAATTGGATTGCGTTTCTCCACTCTGCCATCAAGCCACAACGAAAGCCTAGTTGTTCGAATCCTTCCTCAGCAAGAGCAAATTCCTTTTTTTCAAATTTCCTTATTTCCAGCTATGACCCGTAAAATGCTTGCCTTACTCAAACATGCCCACGGCTTAATCATTTTCACAGGCCCAACCGGATCTGGAAAGACCACAACTCTTTATTCCTTATTGAACGAGACCTCCCATATGTTTAACCGCAATGTCATTACATTAGAAGACCCAATAGAAAAAGAACATGATATGGTTCTCCAAGTACAAGTGAATGAAAAAGCGGGTGTTTCTTATGCTGCTGGTCTAAAGGCAATCTTAAGGCATGACCCAGATATTATTATGGTTGGAGAAATAAGAGATGCGGAAACCGCAAAAATTGCTGTACGTGCTGCGCTGACGGGGCATTTAGTGCTTTCAACCATGCATACAAGAGATGCGAAAGGTGCCATTTACCGGTTAAATGAATTCGGTGTCAATTGGGTAGAAATAGAACAAACTCTTGTTGCTGTAACAGCACAAAGGCTGGTCGAATTGACCTGTCCATTTTGCCAAGGGGAATGTTCACCCTATTGCTTTAGCTATGGAAGATGGAAGAGAGCGAGTGTTTTTGAGCTCCTTGCAGGGCGAGCTTTACACGCAGCGATGATGGAGGCGAAGGGTGAGTATATGGATGTGGATTATTTTACATTAAAAGACGTCATCAAGAAGGGCATTGCTCTAGGTTATATTAAAGGAACAGAATTTGATCGGTGGGTGCTGGATCATGCGGAGGCATAAGTGGAGTCTTCAGGAACAAAGCCATTTTCTAAAAAGAACAGGAGAGCTTCTTTCGAGAGGCTACCCGCTTTCCGAAGCAATAGAATCCATTCTGTTTCAGCTTCCGCGAAGAAAGAAAAAGGAGGTAGGAGAGTGTTTATCTGATTTAAGAGAAGGCTATCCGTTTTATCAAATATTATCAAAGCTGCAGTTTAACCGACACCTCATTGGCTATGTCTATTTTGCCGAACAGCATGGCGGCTTGGCTCAGGCATTCCAAGAAGGCAGTGAAATGATGTTAAAAAGAGACAGGGATTTGGAAAAGCTGAAAAAACTGCTTGTGTATCCCGTGTTATTAATTTTCATTACTTTAATGTTATTCATCTTTGTTGACTATATGATCCTCCCAAGATTTTCTTCATTATTTTCTTCAATGAAGCTAAAGCCAAACTTTTTTATGAAGGCAGTCTCTTTCTTTGGCAATATAATGCCTTTCTTCTTCGTTTTTTGCATCTTTTTCTGTGCTGTTCTTCTCGGTTACTACCTTTTACAATTCCGGAAAAATTCTCAAGTCAGGCAAAAAAGTAAGCTCGTTTCAATTCCGTTGATGGGTCCTTTTTTAAAGTTGTTTTACTCACATTATTTTTCGATCCAAATTAGTTATTTATTATCGGGTGGTCTGTCGATTCACGAGGCATTAAGAATGTTTAAGAAAAATGAAAAACAGCCTCTGTATCAAGAGCTAGGGGCAGACATAATAGATAATTTGCGAAAGGGGGAGAGGCTAGAGGATATACTAATGGGCTATTCCTTTTTAGAAGCTGAGCTTCCTCATATTATTAGGCATGGCCAGAAAAACGGGAAGCTCGATCAGGAGCTGGCTTTCTTTAGTAAACATTGCTTAACGGTAATTGAAGAGCGTTCAGAAAAATTACTAAAGACCATTCAGCCGATTTTGTATTCAGTTATTGGTGTCATGATTGTATTTATGTATTTAGCTGTACTATTACCAATGTTTCATTTACTGGAGGGAATTTAAATGAAAGCCTTAAAAAAAGAAAACGGATTTACCCTAATAGAAATGATGATAGTTTTACTAGTGATTTCTGTTTTGTTGATCATAACTATTCCAAATATCACAAAGCATAATTCAAAGATCAACAGCAAGGGATGTGAGGCATTTGTAAAGATGGTACAAGCCCAGGCTCAGGCTTATGAAATTGAAAAGAAATCACCGCCAGCAGATATTGATGCACTCGTAGCTGCTGAATATCTTAATGAGAATGAAACAACATGTCCAAATGGTACAGCAATTGAGATTTCAGCAGATGGAAAAGTGTCACCTGTAAAAAAAGAGGGGTCTTAAGTTTTATGTTAAGAAAACAAGGAGGCTTCACTTTAATAGAGTCTTTATTTGTCTTAAGTGTTTTTCTCATTATCGCCTCCGTACCGGCCTTTCTATTAAAGCCACATTTTATCTCCTTTGAAAAAGAAAAGTTCATTTCACAATTGAAAGCAGATCTTTACTATGCTCAGCAATATGCTCTTTCCCATCATATTGATGTGTATGTTCATATTCTTCCGGAAGCAAATAGGTATGTCATACATGAAAAGCTTAGTGCAAATTATTTGATTGAAAGAGAAATACCAAAAGCCATTACAGTACAAGAGGACACTATGAAACTCTACTTTTATTATCAATCAGACGGGAATATTAATAGATTTGGTTCCTTTGTTATCTATGCAGGCAAGGAGAGATATCGGTTTACGTTTTATATTGGAAAGGGAAGATTTTATGTTGCGAAAGAATAAAGGGTTCTTTTTGCCTGAGATGCTATTGACTCTTTCTGCATGGCTTGTTATTGCAACCATATTTATACCGTTAATTATGAATTTAATCGATCAATCTGTTCAACTTCGGCAGGAATTTGACAGTACTCAAGCTTTATATGAGACATTGCTAAAGGCTCAAAAGGAAGGCTTGCAGCCTCAAACAGAATTGATAACAATTAATCAAACTGTTTTTGCAATATATGAAGGGACTTCAGGGGGAAACGCTGGACAGGAGGTTTGCATTAAATATGAGAATGTATTCAAAAAGCTGCGGACGAAATGTGAAATATTTCAATAATAAAGGCTTCACAATGTTGGAAATGTTATATGCCTTTTCCATTTTTCTGCTTGTCGTTTCTTTTTTTCCACTTTTCTTTAAGTATATTATGGAAAATGAACAGCTTGAAAATAGGCTAAGAAGAATGGAATGGCATGTATTTGTCAATCAAATAAAGAAGGAACTTCGATTAGCGGATGAAATAAACGTTTCTGATAACAGGCTAGTATTAGCAAAGCACGGTCAAATCATACTCTATGAGAAGCATGGAACTAATTTACGAAGACGGGTTGATTTCAAAGGGCATGAAATCGTCCTTCAGCAAGTAGACTCATTCCGATTTTCTCCGATTCATGATGGAGTCAAGCTTACGTTAAACGATCTCAATGGCCAAAATTACTCTGTATTATTATATTCCTTCATAAGTTTGGAGGAGCATTATGCTTCGGAGTGAAAAAGGATTTACCTACCCGCTTACCTTTTCTATTATCTTGCTCGTTGCTCTCCTCCTTACCATGCATATAGAATTTTATTTATCAGAGATTCGTTTTTTACAAGAATCAGAAGCACTTTTGAAACAAGAGTATTATTTATTAAGCTCGATGAAACGGATGGAAGACATTTTAATAGCAGAGGATGAAGATCAGTACACGGGCGTATTTTCTTATTCAGATGGAGATGTCCGTTATGAAACAGCTAAACTAACGGATACTTTGTTGATGTCAACATTTAATCTACGCATGGGAACAAATATTGAAATGCTAGCATACGGGTATTTTGATACGGAGGAGGGCAAAATGATAAAGTGGATAGAAAGAAATTGAATGGCTTTGCTCGAATAGTGGATGCTGAATAAATATGTTATTGAAGGGACATACTTGAAATGAAAGTAATTTAAATAATTTGAGCAGGGTGCAGCAATGAAATCGAATGATTATGTCAAGTACATTACCGAAACAGTTGTTAAGTATATTGATCAGCCAAAAGATGAGCGCAAGAAAAGCAAATTAGAAAAGAAGGATGTTAAAGAGCCGTTCTTATATCGATGGTTTGGATTGATTCCCTACATCCTCTACTATAATTTTAAGAGGAAGAAAGAAAACAAATATGAAAAGAAACCGTTCAAAATTTGAGCGGTTTCTTTTTACGTCTAGCTCCACAAGGAACGCTTCGGCAGCATCTCACGAGTATAAGCGTTAGCTTTTAGGAGGAGCGCCTAGCCCCGACGTACAGGACGTA
>NZ_JBALPC010000058.1:39973-54580 GCF_036965225.1 Bacillus sp. JJ1474
GTCATAAGCCAATCCGTCAAAAAGGTTAAAGAACAACCTTTCTGCCGGCTTGTATTATGCTTGTCGGACTTGCACAGGATGTGCTGACATCGATGTTTGCCACAGGACGTGGCGGATTTTAATCGATGTTCTCCTATCAAGGCGCTTCCGCTTTTGTTGTTACACAGCCTGATCAGTTAAATAAAATAATCCTCCGTTTATAATGGAGATCTTCACTTTAGGCTCATATTGTTCCTTTAAAGCCGTTTTTTCAATTTCATAGCTTTCATCCTTTTCTTCTGCCTCTTCATAAAAATGCTCCAGAAGATTTAGGTCCTTGTCCCAGCGTTCTCTAGCTTTTTCAGCCCAAGTGTGATCCTCTTGTTCAATTTGATATTTAAGGAAATTTTCCACTCTTGAGATTCCGCTTTTTGGCATAATTAGAGGAGAAAGTGTAAACGAATAGTCTGGAATTTTCGGTGTTAGCTGTAATTGAAGCAGCTTATCATGAAAATTTTCAACCATTTGTCCATTTATTAAATGGAGTCCAATTGATTTAAAAATATCCCTTTTTCGATCACATTCATAGGAAATGCGGACATTCATTGCAAGCCATGGCCTCAGGGGAATTTGTTGCCCAGGTGCCTGATGATGTTTTTCATATAATCGAATATAACCCGCTAAGCTTTTTGCTGACTGAAAAATTTGGTGAAGGCGCGGCGAACCAAAGTGAATACTTTCTCCTTTTATTTGTTCGGGTGCATGCTGCTGATTGGTTATAAATGTAAGCTTCATGGGATTAGGCACTCCTCCGGTTTTCTCCAAGTAATGCCAGTAGAATGGTCTATTCATAAGCTCTTTATCCAGTTCAATTGTTAATTGGACTGTCATATAGCCTTGCTCATTTTCTACAATCTCACAGCCGTTAGCATGGAAGTATTTTTCAAGAAATTTATGAATTTCTTGTTGCTGCATTTTTTTCACCCTCCCGCATTTCTTCAGCAAATTGAATCATCGATGATAAATTCTCCATTTTAATCCTCATTTCGCCCTCTGAGGCAGATTTGCCGAATATATCAATAAGGTGATCCTCTATATTTCCGAAATCAAGCTTAGTTAGAATATCGTCTAAATCCCCAATCACCTTTTCGAAAAGATTTATTTTCTCGTACAACAACTTTAAGACATGCTCCTCAACAGTATCCTTTGTAGCAAAATTATAAATCATGACATCCTTTTCCTGTCCAAGTCGGTGAATACGCCCAATTCTTTGCTCAAGTCTCATGGGGTTCCATGGCAAGTCAAAATTAATGATGTGATGACAAAACTGAAGGTTAATCCCTTCACCTCCGGCTTCCGTAGCAATCAGCACTTGCGCGTTTTTTTGAAAAAGTTCACGCATCCAATCTTTTTTGCCTCTTTTAAACCCTCCTCGAAAGGGTACTGAGGTAATGCCATACTGCTTAAGAAACCATTGAAGATACATTTGTGTTGCCCGATATTCTGTGAAAATAATGACTTTATCGTTAATTTGCTGAATTAATTCAAGTGCTTTTTCCGCTTTAGAGTTTTTTTGTACGGCTTCAACCTTCGTAACTAAATATTGAATTTGCTTTTGATAGGCTTCAGTTGGCTCCTCTTGTCTTTCTAGCATATTTTTTAATGTATAGTAAACTGCTTCACGGCTGCTGCAGGCCTCGCGCTGAAGGGTCATCACAGAAAATTGGCTGGAGCTTACCCAATCATTATCTCTCCGCATGTTAGTGACTGCTTCATAAAGCTCCCTTTCTTCTTTTGAAAATTCAATAGGGATCGTTTCGACTACTCGTTTTGTCCACTCGATGCCTGTATCTGCACGCCGGTTGCGAATCATGACTTTATTGACTAATTCCTTTAAATGCTTATCATCATCTAAGTTACGAGCATCCTTACTGTATTTTCGATAAAAAGCAGATTCATTTCCTAAATGGCCGGGCTTTAATAAAGAAACCAGGTTAAAAATTTCACTGATCCGATTTTGAATGGGTGTAGCTGTTAAAAGTAAACAAAACTTCTTTTTTAAATTTTGTACAAACTCATAGTTTTTCGTTTTATTATTTTTGAGCTTATGAGCTTCATCGATAATGATTAAATCATAATCTTGTTTATATATTATATCTCTGTGAGGATTTCGCTTAGCTGTATCAATAGATGATACAACCACATCACACTGCTCCCAAACATAGCTTTTCCTCTGGGTAATAGCTGGAATGAAAAATTTTGTGTTTAGCTCAATAGCCCATTGGGTTACTAGAGAGGCCGGCACAAGGATTAGTACCTTTTTCACTAAGCCGCGTATCATGTATTCCTTTAATATTAATCCCGCTTCAATTGTTTTGCCTAAACCTACTTCATCTGCAAGAATGGCTTTTCCATTCATATTTTCTACTACTTGCTTAGCAACCTCCAGCTGGTGCGGCAATGGTATAAGACCCGATAGATGCTTAGGTGCCTGCAGACCCTCAAATTCAGGGATCGTTGTATGATTCTCAACTTCTACCGCTAGTTTATAGAGTTCCCAGTTCCCCCATGGACCGTCCTGCTCAATTCTTGATAAAAAGTCCTCTTGCCATGACGAATCAAATTCAATTTTTACTGTCATAAAACTTCTCCTTTTAAAGCTGTCTTGCTTTTGCGCCTGCTAATTTCGAGGAGCTTCCGCATTTCTTTTAACGAGAAAAATATTACCCATTGCTCAAATAGGTTTCTAATGGTAGGATAATAATAGCTTTGAAAGTTTTGAAATTTGCCACAACCACTTTGTTTATCGAATGATTTTATTAAAGAATAAAGGTTTCATTTTGGATTTAATGCTAAACCTAATTGTTTAGGACGCATTTGCGTATAGTATGACCAATTTGGAAAATTTTATAAATACGGATGATGATAAGGGGAGAGACTACTTTTGTAGCGCCGAAGGAGCAAGCAATTTCTGTTGTGAATCTCTCAGGCAAAAGAACCCTTGTTGGACGTAGCTCTGGAGAGTGCTTCTTAATTAAGAAGCCACCAAAGGGGAAAACCGGTTTTCGGTAAACTTTCAGGTGCAAGGACAGGGATCTTCTCTTTTTATAGGGGGATTTCTGTCTTTTTTTGGTGTGTGGAATGTGCTTGCTTCTGAGCATGGAGCTTTTTGCATTCCATTGGCAAATTTCTAAATTTTTAAAAAGGATAAAAGGGGGACAAGTGAATGTCACAGTTAAAACGTACACCATTATTCGATGTTTACAAAGACTATGGTGCTAAGACAATTGACTTTGGTGGCTGGGATCTGCCTGTTCAGTTCTCAAGCATTAAAGAGGAGCATGAAGCAGTTCGTACAAAAGCTGGATTGTTTGATGTATCCCATATGGGTGAAATTGAAGTGAAGGGTCCAGACAGTCTTTCATATCTTCAAAAAATGATGACAAATGACATCTCTAAACTAAAAGAGTTTGGTGCCCAATATACAGCAATGTGCTACGAAAATGGCGGGACTGTTGATGATTTACTTGTCTATAAATTTGCAGATGATCATTATTTACTTGTAGTCAATGCTTCAAATATTGAAAAGGATTATAAATGGCTTGCAGACCATCTTGAAGGCGATGTAGTAATCGAAAACCTTTCTGACAAGACTGCACAAGTTGCGATCCAAGGTCCATTAGCTGAAGGGGTCCTTCAAAAGCTGGCAAGTGAAACTAATTTATCAGACATCGGTTTCTTTAAATTCCAAAATGAAGTCGATCTAAATGGGAAAAAAGCTCTTGTATCAAGAACAGGCTATACTGGTGAAGACGGCTTCGAAATTTATTGCGATGCCAATGATGTTGTAGCTATTTGGAAGGATATTTTAGAAGCTGGAAAAGAAGAAGGGGTAATCGCTTGTGGCTTAGGTGCCCGTGATACGTTGCGCTTTGAAGCAAATCTTGTTCTTTACGGCCAAGAAATTTCTCCGGAAATTACACCTCTTGAAGCAGGAATCGGTTTTGCTGTTAAAGTGAATAAAGAAGCTGATTTTATCGGAAAAGAAGTTCTTTTAAAACAAAAAGAAGAAGGTTTAACTAGAAAACTAGCTGGAATTGAAATGATCGATCGCGGTATTCCACGCCATGGCTACCCAGTTTTTAAAGGCGAAGAGCAAATTGGAGAAGTAACAACAGGTACACAATCTCCAACTTTAAAGAAAAATATCGGCTTGGCTTTATTAAAGACTGAAAATACTGCTATTGGAACAGAAGTAGAAGTAGAGATTCGCGGAAAGCGCCTAAAAGCAGTTGTGGCAGCGACGCCTTTCTATAAAACAGAGAAAAAATAGGAGAGGAGACAAAATGATGAAACATCGCTATTTACCGATGACTGAGACAGACAAGAAAGAAATGCTCGCTACAATCGGTGTAAACTCAATTGACGAATTATTTAGTGATATTCCAGAAAAAGTTAGATTTAAAGGTGAATATAAGATTAAGCCAGCAGCAACTGAAACAGCATTAATGAAAGAACTTTCGTTAATGGCTCAAAAAAATGCTGATCTAAAGAGCAATACTTCTTTTATTGGAGCAGGGGTTTATGATCATTACATGCCAGTTATCGTTGATCATGTACTTTCCCGTTCTGAATTCTATACAGCCTATACACCATACCAGCCAGAAATCTCTCAAGGGGAGCTACAGGCAATCTTTGAATTCCAAACAATGATTTGCGAATTAACAGGTATGGATGTAGCGAACTCTTCTATGTATGATGGCGGAACTGCTCTTGCTGAAGCTGGAACGCTAAGTGCTGCTCAAACTAAACGCAAAAAGCTATTAATCTCGAGTGCAGTACATCCAGAATCAAAAGAAGTTGTAAAAATGTATGCAAAAGGCCAATTCATTGAGGTCGTTGAGGTTCCGCATAAAGATGGTGTAACAGATATTGATGCATTGAAAGAAATGATCAATGATGATATCGCCGCGGTAATCGTTCAGTATCCAAACTTCTTTGGAAGAATTGAACCAATGAAAGAGCTTGAAGAAATTATTCACGCACAAAAATCATTATTTGTCGTATCAAGCAACCCACTTGCACTTGGAGCGCTAACACCTCCTGGAAAATTCGGTGCAGATATTGTTGCAGGAGATGCACAGCCTTTCGGAATTCCGACAGCATTTGGCGGCCCACATTGCGGTTACTTTGCAGTTACGAACAAATTAATGAGAAAAGTGCCAGGACGTCTTGTTGGACAAACAGTTGATGAAGAAGGACGCCGCGGCTTTGTTCTAACTCTTCAAGCGCGCGAACAGCATATCCGCCGTGAAAAGGCGACTTCAAATATTTGTTCAAACCAAGCTTTAAATGCACTTGCAGCATCCGTAGCAATGACAGCATTAGGAAAGCAAGGAGTTCAAGAAATGGCTTTATCTAATATTCAGAAAGCCAGCTATGCTAAAAAAGCATTTAAAGAAAATGGCTTTGAAGTTGTCTTTGAAGGACCATCCTTTAATGAATTTGTCATTAAGTTAAATACACCTGTTAAAGAAGTGAATCAAAAGCTTCTTAAAAAAGGCATCATTGGCGGCTATGATTTAGGCAGAGATTATTCTGACCTAGCTAATCATATGTTAGTAGCGGTCACAGAATTAAGAACAAAAGAAGAAATTGATACTTTTGTTAAAGAAATGGGGGAGTACCATGCATAAGGATGATCAAGCACTCATTTTTGAATTAAGCAACCCTGGCCGCATCGGTTATAGTCTCCCGGAAATGGATGTTCCGGAAACTGATATTAATGAACTGATTCCAGCGGGCTATTTAAGAGAAGAATTAGCAGAGCTTCCAGAAGTATCAGAGTTAGATATTATGCGCCATTATACGGCTCTATCTACTCGTAACCATGGGGTTGACTCCGGTTTTTACCCGCTTGGCTCTTGTACAATGAAATATAATCCGAAAATCAATGAAAATGTGGCACGTTACGCTGGATTTGCTCATTTGCACCCGCTTCAGGATGAGAGTTCAGTTCAAGGTGCTCTAGAGTTAATGTATGATCTTCAGGAGCATTTAATCGAAATTACGGGTATGGATCAAGTTACACTTCAGCCTGCTGCAGGTGCTCATGGGGAATGGACTGCTTTAATGATGGTTCGTGCGTTCCATGAAGCAAATGGCGACTTTAACCGTACGAAAGTCATTGTACCTGACTCAGCACATGGTACAAACCCTGCTTCTGCTGCAGTTGCTGGCTTTGAAACGATTACTGTTAAATCCAATGAGGATGGACTAGTAGACTTAGAGGATTTAAGACGAGTAGTAGGCGAAGATACTGCTGCACTAATGCTTACTAATCCAAATACATTAGGGCTGTTTGAAGAAAATATTCTTGAAATGGCAGAAATTGTTCACGGTGCAGGCGGAAAGCTATACTATGATGGAGCTAACCTAAATGCCGTTATGTCTAAAGCACGTCCTGGAGATATGGGATTTGACTTAGTTCACTTGAACTTGCATAAAACATTCACTGGCCCGCACGGCGGTGGCGGTCCTGGTTCAGGTCCTGTTGGTGTAAAAGCAGACTTGATTCCATACCTGCCAAAGCCAGTTTTAGTGAAACAAGGCGATCAATACGTATTAGATTATGACCGTCCGCAGTCCATTGGCCGTGTGAAGCCTTATTATGGAAACTTCGGAATTAATGTTCGTGCTTATACGTATATTCGTTCAATGGGTCCAGATGGATTAAAAGCTGTAACAGAATATGCAGTATTAAATGCAAACTATATGATGAGAAGACTTCAAGGTTCTTATGATCTTCCATTTGATAAGCATTGTAAGCATGAATTCGTATTAAGCGGAAAGCGTCAAAAGAAACATGGCGTGCGTACACTTGATATTGCGAAGCGCCTTCTAGACTTTGGCTACCATCCGCCAACTATTTACTTCCCGCTTAACGTGGAAGAATGTATCATGATTGAACCAACTGAAACAGAATCAAAAGAAACGCTTGATGCATTCTGTGATGCCATGATCCAAATTGCGAAAGAGGCAGAAGAGAATCCGGAAATCGTTCAAGAAGCACCACATAGTACGGTTATTGGCCGTCTTGATGAAACAATGGCTGCCCGTAAGCCAGTGCTTCGTTACCAAAAACAATAATATGAACCAAAAAAGACCTCTGCATAGAAATATGCAGAGGTCTTTTGATCGTGTGTTTTTTCAGTATTATTTTGTCTTAATTTTACCAGACCATTTTTTAAATCCGCCTTGAAGATGTGAAAGGTCCTTATACCCTTTGCGATGAAGAAACTGGGCTGCTCTGCCGCTTCTCATGCCACTTTGGCAATATAAATAGACAGGCTTGTCAGGTCTAAGCTCCTTCAAGCGCATTTTCAACTGTGATAGCGGAATATTTCGAGCACCTAGAATATGTCCATTCTCAAACTCATTAGGTTCACGAACATCAATTAGCTGGGCTTTTCGGTAGCCTTCGCGAAATTGCTCTTCTGTCAAAGTCTTGACAATTCTCTTCTGATATAACCAAGTTATTAAGGAATACGTAAGGAATCCGCCTAACATGATTAGAAGGAAATAAAGTGTTTCCAAAATGTCTTTCTCCTTTCGCACTGAAACTTGCCTTCTCTATTATATAAGTGTTCTATCAGACGAGTAAAGGAAATCAGACAAATTCCCTGCAAAAATCATGTTGCTTTGTTTTTTTGCAATTTTTTGATAGACTAAACTCGCATACATATACAATTTGTAAATGAGGTTTGTACGATGACAAAAGAAACATGGCGATTTATTGATACAGGTGCTGGGTCTCCTTCTTTTAATATGGCACTGGATGAAGCACTCCTTGATTGGAATAGTGCGGGGAAGATTCCACCAACCATTCGTTTCTATGGATGGAATCCTGCGACACTTTCGATAGGATACTTTCAAAATGTTGATAGAGAGATTAATATGGACGCTGTTAAACAGCATGGGCTAGGGTTTGTTAGACGGCCAACTGGCGGGAGAGGGGTTCTTCATGAGCATGAGCTTACATATAGTGTGATTGTATCTGAGGAACATCCTCAAATGCCGAAAACTGTTACGGAAGCATATAGGGTAATTTCCGAAGGGATTTTAAAAGGCTTTCAACATTTAGGTATGGACGCATATTTCGCCGTACCAAAGACGGATGAAGAGAGAGAATCACTGAAAAATCCTCGCTCTGCTGTCTGCTTTGATGCTCCAAGCTGGTATGAGCTTGTTGTTGAAGGACGGAAAGTGGCCGGAAGTGCACAAACAAGGCAGAAGGGTGTCATACTTCAGCACGGCTCCATTTTGCTTGATATCGAAGAAGATAAGCTCTTTAGCTTATTTAAATACCCAAATGATCGGGTGAAGGAGCGAATGCAAAGGGCCTTTAAAAATAAAGCTGTTGCGATTAATGAAATTAGTCAAGAAAGAATAACGCTTGAACAGGCAAAGGAAGCATTTCGGATAGGATTTGCCGAAGGGCTTAATATTGAATTGGAGCCATATGAGCTAACAGAAGATGAATTAGCATACGTCAATAAAATTGCAAAAGAGCGCTATGAACAAGATGAATGGAATTTCAAACGATAAAGGCGGGCCAATTGGCACCGCTTTTTGTTCGTTGATTAATTGGTTAATTTCACCATTTGCCTCCTCACCGTATGTTAAAATATTCAGTATAGAAGGGGGAGTATAGGTGTGAAAGAGATTAAAACCATATCCATCATAGGCTTAGGGGCATTAGGGGTCCTATTCGGTCACCATCTATCAAAGAGAATGCCGAAGGGGAATCTAAGAATTATTGCTGACAAGGGACGAATAGAGAGATATCGGAGCGAGCATGTTTACTGCAATGAGGAACGCTGTGATTTTCATTATGTAACACCTGAAGAGCATGTAGACCCTGCTGATTTACTAATTTTTACCGTGAAAAATGACGGACTAACTGATGCAATCCAAGCTTGCAAAAATCATGTAGGGGAACACTCGATTATCCTGTCTGCATTAAATGGAATTACAAGCGAGGCTATTATTGGCGATGCATACGGAATGGACAAGGTTTTATATTGTGTGGCTCAGGGGATGGATGCTGTTAAGGTAGGAAACCAATTGACTTATGATCATATGGGGATGCTCTGCTTTGGTGATAGGGACTCAGATGAAAAATCAATTGAAAAGGTCAGAGCTGTTGCGCAGTTCTTTGACAAAAAGGAAATTCCATATCAAATTATTCCTGAGATGTACAAACATTTGTGGAGTAAATTTATGTTAAATGTCGGTGTTAATCAAACGGTCGCGGTCTATGGAGGCAACTATGGCGAAATTCAAAGACTTGGACAAGCAAGAGAGACGATGATTGCAGCGATGAGAGAGGTAATGGTTCTCTCAGTAAAGGAAGGGATTCATTTAACTGAAGAGAATATCGAGTATTGGTTAAACGTCTTAAGTAAATTAAGCCCTGAGGGTAAGCCATCGATGGCACAGGATTTAGAGGCAAACCGCTTCAGTGAAGTTGAACTCTTCTCAGGAACAGTTTTAGCACTAGGGAGAAAGCATGGGATCTCGACTCCGGTAAACGAAAAGCTCTATAACCGTATCAAAGCAATTGAAAGTGAATATTAAGCTTACGTTTTTATTGGACAGCCTTTTTGAAAGGCTGTCTTTTTGTTTTATTAACCTTTCGTTTTTATTATGACAAATGTCATTTGAAAGAAATGACATTATCCACTAATCCCGCCCCGTTTCCAATTATAGAATAAAGGTAGAAATGACGGAGGTGGAAAAAATGGAATCGATTATTGTACTGGATCATGTTACAAAAACATTTAAAAATAAAAAAGCAGTGAACGATATTTCATTGACAATTAATAAGGGTGAGATTGTGGCTATCCTTGGCCCTAATGGTGCAGGAAAAACAACTACAATTATGATGATGCTTGGGCTGCTTGAACCTTCAGAGGGAAGGATAAATCTTTTTGGCCTGCAGCCGAAGGATAAAAAAGTGCGTGAAAAGATTGGCGCTATGCTTCAAGAAGTAAGTGTCATTGATGCATTAACTGTCAAGGAGATTATTCAATTATTCAGAAGCTATTATCCAAATCCGCTTGGCTTTGAAGAGCTTGTCGCTTTAACTGGTTTAAAGGACGATGAATTGAAAAAGAGAGCTGATAAACTGTCTGGCGGTCAAAAGCGGCGACTCGGTTTTGCACTTGCGATGGCAGGAAACCCCGATTTGTTATTTTTTGATGAACCAACCGTTGGCTTAGATATTACATCAAGAAAACGTTTCTGGGAAACAATTGGCATCTTAAAGGAGCGGGGAAAAACAATCATATTTACAACTCATTATTTACAGGAAGCCGATGATGCTTCTGAAAGAATTATTTTATTCCATTATGGGTCAATCATTGAAGATGGAACGCCTAAGGAAATTAAGGCAAAACTGACAAAGCAGTCTATATCCTTTACAACTTCTGAGAGCATTTCCATCGAAAAATTAAAGCAGTTGCCTACTGTTTCTCATGTATACGAAGAAGGCAACCGTATAATGATCGAGGCTGAAAACACAGATCTTGTGTTGGCGAAGCTGTTTGAACAGAAAATTCAAATATCAGGGGTAGAAATTAATCAAGGTCGACTGGATGATGCTTTTTCACAATTAACGGAAAATAAGGAGGCAATATAATATGAAAGCATTTGGCATGCAATGTAAAGTTGAAATTATTAGAATTCTGCGAAACCCATATTTTGTGTTTTGGTCACTGTTAATGCCCATTCTCTTTTATGCCATTTTTACAAAGATTTTTAATACTGGCATTGAGGATAAACAAGTATGGCAGGCCCATTATTTAATGTCAATGACCACTTTCAGTGTGATGGGTTCAGCTATTATGACATTAGGAATTAGACTTGTTGAGGAGCGGACAAAAGGCTGGTCGATGTTTATGAGAATAACTCCTTTATCTGATCATGCGTATTTTGCTGCAAAAATGATTGGGCAAACAATCATTCATATTTTTTCAATTTCGATTATTTTTATCGCAGGTGCGATCATTAATGGTGTTTCTCTTTCTATAAATGAATGGGTGATTAGTGGACTATGGATATTAGCAGGCTCCTTTCCGTTTCTTGCTCTAGGTACTTTAGTAGGTACAATGAAGCGAGTGGACACGGCATCTGGCATTAGCAATATCATTTATATGGTACTCGCAATTTCTGGCGGGATGTGGATGCCGATAGAAATTATGCCAGATTTTGTGCAAAAGCTTGCAAAGTGGCTGCCTTCCTATAATTTCGGTAATGGCGCATGGGAGATTGTTCGCGGGAACAGCCCTGAATGGAGTAATATGTTAATTTTGGCAGTATACTTGATCGTTTTTATGCTATTATCAGGATATATTAGGAGAAAGCAGGAAGCGGCGGTGTAGCAGATGCCAGAGAAAAAAAAGAAATTTGAGATTTTCCCGGCTAGGTATGGATTTTTCCCGTATATTTTTTTAGTGTATCTGTTTATGCCGGGATACTATATTTATTTTGAGCCTGGAATAAAATTAGTTGCAGGCTATATGCTGCTAGGATTATTTCTAGTTACATACCGGCAGCTATATCATTATATTGATAACGGTGACAGGACCTATACGATATGGTTATTAATTCAAGTTGCCATTATTTTGATTCTATCAATTTTCTATAATATTAATAATGTGTTTTTAGGCTTTTTTCCGGCTAATTTTATCGGATGGTATCGGGATAGAAAAATCTTTTTCAAGGGTCTTATCTTATTTGGCATAGCAATCATTAGTCCAATAATTATTAGGTTTGGAGATCTCTATCCAAATAATTTCTTCTATTTTATACCTTTCATTGTGATCATGCTTATCTCTCCATTTGGGATTAGGTCAATGGCTAATAAAATGGAGCTTGAAGAGAAGCTAAATGAAGCAAATGAAAAAATAAAGGAACTTGTGAAGCGAGAGGAAAGAATGCGAATTGCTCGTGATTTGCATGATACACTCGGGCATACCTTATCCCTCATTACGCTAAAGAGTCAACTAGTTGGAAAACTGATAGAGAAAGATTCTAATAGGGCGAAGGAAGAGGCAAAAGAAATTGAAAGGACGTCGCGTGCAGCATTAGCGCAAGTGAGGGAGCTAGTCTCCGATATGCGAACTATTACCGTTGCTGAAGAGCTACTGGAGTCTGAATCGATTTTGGAAGCAGCGGGGATTACGTTCTTTTTTCATGGTGAAACAAAGCTTGAGGGGATTCCTGTATTAACGCAAAATATATTAAGTATGTGCCTGCGTGAGGCAGTTACAAATGTCGTGAAACATAGTAAGGCAAAGAAATGTCTCGTTCATATTGTTGAGAAAGCAGGGGAAATTCAAATAAGCATTCATGATAATGGAAAGGGGATTTCCATAAATAATATGGCCGGCAATGGTTTGAAGGGAATGTCAGAGAGGCTTCAACTCATTGATGGATCTATCAAAATTACATCTGAAAATGGAACAATGCTGATCATTTCAGTACCCATTATCGTAAAAGAGAGAGAGGCAGGGAATGTTTCATGATTAGAATTTTGATTGCGGAGGATCAAGGAATGCTTCGCGGCGCACTAGGCTCTCTGTTGGATTTAGAGGACGATTTAGAAGTCGTTGCACAGGTTCGGAATGGAGAGGAAGCTTTACGGACAATTTTAGCATTTAAGCCGGATGTTTGTTTGATGGATATCGAAATGCCAATCAAAAGCGGGCTGGATGTTGCGGAGGAGTTAAAGAGCCTTGGTTCGGACTGCAGAATTATCATCCTTACGACCTTCGCACGGCCAGGCTATTTTGAACGGGCTGTAAAGGTTGATGTTCATGGTTACTTGCTTAAAGACGGGTCCAGTGATGATCTTGCGGAATCTATTAGAAATGTAATGAAGGGAAAGCGTGAATTTGCACCTGAGTTAATTTTCGGGAGCATGAAAGAAGAAAATCCGCTAACAGAACGTGAGCGGGAAGTGTTGCGAATGGTCGCGGATGGAAAAACAGCGAAGGAAATTTCAGCAGCACTTTTTCTTTCGACAGGTACTGTTCGAAATTATATGTCAGAAATCATTAGTAAGCTTCAGGTGAAAAATAGGATTGAGGCGATAAGTATCGCTGAGGAAAAGGGATGGATGTAAAACATACTAAATATAGCAGCAAAGACCAAAGACATGGTTTTTGCTGCTATTTTTTTATTCTATAAATTAAAACTTCCAACATCTTAATAGCATTTGGATAGCATCTTCTAATTCACTTTCACGAATTCCAGCAAAACCAAGAACAATTTGCGGGGGATTTTCAAGTATTTTTTCAAGTGAGTAATGGGATAATGGATAAACCTTCATGGCTTTCTCAGCTGCTTTTTGAACTAGTTCCCCTTCACTCATGCCGTTATTAACAACGAGAACGATATGAAGGCCAGAGTGTTCACCAATGATAGAGAGCTTATCTTGATATGGTTTTAATAATTCTACAACTTTTTCGAGTTTACGACGATAAATCTTTCTCATTCTATTTAAATGTCTTTCAAAATCTCCCTCCTTCAAGAACTGAGCTAGAATATGCTGGTCAATTCTTGAGACGGAACATGAATGGTAGAACGGCAATTTCTCTTTATATTGCTGTAAAAGAGGCTTTGGCAGCACCATATAACTAATTCTGATTGATGGCATTAAAGATTTTGAAAATGCACCTAAATAAATCACTTTTTCATGAATGTCCATGCTTTGCAAGGAGGGAATTGATTTTCCGCTATAGCGAAATTCACTATCATAGTCATCTTCGATAATATAACGATCTTTCTCAGCTGCAGCCCACTTTAACAGCTTAGTTCGGCGGTTTACCGATAAGACAGTTCCATATGGAAAGTGGTGGGAAGGAGCTACATAGACAACATTGATGTTTTTATGATTAATTGTTTCTACTTTTGCTCCTTCCTCATCTACTTCAAGAGAATGCACTTCATTTGGAAAGCCCTTTAGAATCTGCAAAATCAAATGGTAACCTGGATCCTCCACACCATAAACCATTTTTTTATCAAATAGAAGAAAGAGCTGCTGCAATAAAATTTCGATACCTGCCCCAACAATTATTTGTTCTGGTGAACACTGTACCCCCCTGGCTTGATACAAATAGTGAGCGATTTCTTGCCGCAATTCCATCTCCCCTTGTAACTCGCCGAGCAGTAGCAAAGAATGATTTTCTTTGGTGATTGTATTTTTTGCGTATTTTCTCCATACGGAAAATGGGAAATTTTCAGTGTCAATCATGCTTGGATGGAAATTGTATTTTATATATTCCTGACTTATTTCTGTATTTTCCTTTAAGGAATGGTTTGTCTGCATATATTCTAAGTCTTCATGCGTCATGACAAAATATCCTCTACGCGGGTAAGCCTCGACATATCCTTCTGCGGTCAATTGCTGATAGGCTGTTTCCACCGTATTTTGACTAATTTTTAAAAAATCAGCTAATTTCCGTTTTGATGGCAGTTTTGTTCCGTATTGTATGCGTCCTTCTATTATTTCCTTTTTAATGTATAGATATAATTGGTCATATAATGGTATTTCACTAGATC
>NZ_JBALPC010000059.1:0-4654 GCF_036965225.1 Bacillus sp. JJ1474
CCATTTAATAACTATAATTGATAAAATTGTACGATTAGATTTCATTTTCGTATTTGTGAATTTTAGTGCAACCTGCAAAAATGGTGCATGTCCCCTGGGTTTTAAGCATTATCGTAGTAGGGGTCTGGTACCTTATCTAAAGCTATTATTTTCAATAACTAAAATTTACGGTAAATAAAGGCATTAGGTGTATAATGAATGGGCTCCCGATAGCCCCGAGAATCCAAATTAATCAAGAAGATTCTAGATTTACAGCTTCATATAATGTTGTTGATTCATTAGATGAAACTGTTAATCTAGCAGCAATGGATTGGGAAGACTTCGAACACTTAATAAGAGAATTATTTGAAAAAGAGTTTAATCAGACAGGTGGAGAAGTAAAAATTATTCAAGCAAGTAGAGATGGGGTGTAGATGCAGTGGCATATGCCCCTGACCCGATTGGTGGTGGCAAGATCGTCATTCAAGCAAAAAGATATACAAATGTTGTAGGGGTTTCGGCAGTAAGGGACTTATATGGTACAGTTATGAATGAGGGTACAACAAAAGGAATATTAGTCACCACTGCTGATAACGGACCCGATACATACAATTTTTCTAAAGATAAGCCTATCACGTTACTAAATGGAAATAACTTATTACACTTTCTTCAAAAGCATGGATATAACGCTAAAATAGACTTAAAAGAAGCGAAGAAAGCAATGAGGAAATATAAAGATTAAAATTCAATATACTCACCCATACTCAAACCTTAAAAAGGCACCTGACCCTCGGTGTATTAAAGCATTACTTTGCTGGGGGACAGGCACTAATTATTCATTTCTATCATGACGCGTGGCTTAATGAAATTTAGCATCTTTTGCAACCACTTTATTTCTTACGAATCCCCCTTTGGAAGTGATTTCTATAAACTATACGAGAGTATTAGAGGAGGATTTCCTTTTTTGATACATTTCTGTTTATAACTAAAGAAACTAAAATAAACAACAAAGCCCCATACAGGATTACTCCCTATGGGGCTTTGTCATTTTTTTAATAACTCACCGGAACAATACCAGAATCTGTTTGATATCCAGCTAACGGGTAAGCAGGAATCTCTTGTTCCCAACGGTTTGGATTAACCTTTTGTACTTCACCTGTGGCTAAGCCGTAAAGTAAGGCTTTTAATCCAAGATAATTTTGTTTGATTAAATACCCGTTTGATTTTTGGCCTAGATTTCCATCTCTTGTATTTCCTTTCGTTTCAAAGAAGATGGCTGGGTTGCTGTGATTAGTTGGATTGATATTGTTGTAGTTTAGGCCCATCATCATAGCGGAAACAACTCCGCCTTTGATGTCAATCTCGTATCTCTTATCACCACTGCCGGTTTGGTAACGATCAATATGCATATACCCGTAATCTTTTAATGCATCGTATACATAGACGTTCATTTGGCGTGTAAGGTCATTGTATAAGCCGTCTTTAATACCTGGTAAAGTCGGTCCATTTGGTGCTAATGAAACTCCAAGAGACATGGATGTTGATTCATTTGTTCCGTAAACTGTTTTAAATCCTTGATGGTGAAGATCCACAGCGAAATCTGGCTTTACATCTGCCCAGTATTTGTAGAAAACAAGTGATTCTTTTGCTTGAAACCCGTTTGCTGCCCAATCACGATTTAAATCAATCGTCATGGTACGACCTCTGTTGTCTACTTTAGGTTGTCCATTTTCATCATGAAGTGCAGTTGTTCGTGTGTTCATGATGCTTCCATCCGGATTATACATAGGGATTGCATAAATAGTTGTTTCTTTTAAGATCTTTTCAATATCTTTGGATCCGCTACTACCAAAAGTTTTCAATAATTCTAATACGGCATCCGTTGTTAATTTTTCATCTCCGTGAATTTGAGCTTGTACCCAAATTTTAATTGGGCCTGTACCCACTTTAGCTACGTAGAAGCTTCGGTTCTGCTCACTCTTTCCGTATTCATCTAACGTGAATACTTCTACTTTCCCTTTACTCGTGTGTTCGATTTTCTTCAGTTCTTTAATCATGTCATCGTATGTAATCATACTGTCCATACTCGTGTTTCCATTTGTTGATGGACCTCCAGGAACGGTGTCAGCTGCATTTGCTTGAGATGTTAACAGAGCTGACACAAAGAACATTACTACGACAAAAGACATCCATAATTTTTTCAACACATTACCTCCCAAACTATCATTTTTTTCAATTACATTACTAGTATAGTTGGAAGAGTATTTAAACGAAATGGTATTATCGGATTATTCTGACTAATCGAGGATAGGGATTTAGTCGGTTTTATTGAAGGGTATTGTGGGAAGAAAGGATTGCCGCCATAAAAAATGCCGTCTGACCCCCAACGTAAAATTTTATTACCGAGCACTTCATATGGAGGGTACCTCCCAATTAAACTAAAACCGGTTGAAGTGACAAAATCCCCCTTGTCGCCTCAACCGCTTTTTCAGTGTCGGTTAATATAAAGAAAACTTAAGTTTATCGGCTGTTGTTATGTTGCATGTAATTCCAGCTGTTGTAAATACTCTACCCCGTTAGTGGTAATTTTTGTCCCGGATCTTCCCCGGCCTTTCGTAATGAAGCCTTTTGTTTCGAGGTAATCCAATCGTCTGCGAACTTGCTGCGGCGATAAAAAAGAACCGGTTTCCTCGCTAACCATTGAAATATGCTGTCGGCTTGCCGGATTACCATTATCATTACAATGTTTAATCGTTTCGAGGATAAACTTATATTCATATATTTCCATTAAATTGTTAGGAATTGGATAGCTCGTTACTATCTCTTGCTTCCTATTTTTTTGAATGCGGTTGTAAGGAATATCTTTCAGTTCAATCTTATTTCCATCACAGATGGTGAGCATGTAGTCAATCGTGCTTTTTAATTCACGGATATTACCTAACCATTCGTGTTTTTGCAGCTGTTCTGGGAGATTTTCTTCAACCTTGACCCATTTTCCGCTTTTCGTAATAAAATGTTTGACCAATAACGGGATATCCGTTTTTCGATCTCGAAGCGGTGGAACAGAAAGCGTAAGAACGTTCAAGCGGTAAAATAAATCAGAACGAAATGAGCCTTCTTCCAATTTTAGTTGAATATCCTTATTTGTGGCCGCGATGACCCGGACATTTATAGGAATGACTTTCCTCCCGCCGATTCGCCGCAATTCTTTCTCCTGAAGGACCCGTAATAAATGAGATTGAACTGCGAGACTAATATCGCCTACTTCATCCAAAAAAATTGTTCCATTATCCGCTAATTCGAACAACCCCTTTTTCCCACCTTTTTGCGCACCAGTAAAAGCTCCTTCCTCGTAGCCAAACAATTCGCTTTCAAGTAGATTTTCGGTTAAAGCACTGCAATTGATGGCGATAAATGGTCCGTTTTTTCGCATGGAATGAAGATGGATCGAGTGGGCGAATAATTCTTTTCCCGTCCCTGTTTCCCCTTGAATTAAAACCGGATGCTCGGAGAGGGCCAGCTTTTTGGCGATTTGTTTCGTTTCTTTGAGGAGCGGGTGGTCGCCAACGATATCATCAAAGTGGTATTTTGCATAAAATCCTTTGTTTTTCAATTCCCTCTGCGCCATTTTTTCAACCTCAAACGCTTGATGAATACTTTTAAAAGTCGCCACGATTGTATTTTCCGTTTCCATTTGATGACGGAAAATGACAAGATCCACACCGTAAATCGTAAAAAATTTACTTTCTTCATTACTATGTAAGATAAAGTCGATAAGATCTTGTTGGATGATCACTTCCTCCAATTGCTTATTGATGGCGTCATCAACAGGAAGATGAAACAAGGCCCCTAAGCGCCGATTAAAAACAGTAACCCGATGCTGTTTATTAATCGCAATAATGCCGTCATCGACAGTGTTAACCACGTTTTGAATATGCTGCTTCATTTGTTTTGCATTTTGTTCCGCGAATGATAGCTCTCGTTGTAAATCAATTATGTTACGAATATATCTTTCTGAAATCAATGATGAGATTTTTTCCCCTAAACAAAAGTATTCTACTACTTTTAAAATCGTGGCCATATCAAACAGCCGAACTCCAATATCAATGACATTATTAATAGAGGGCGGACAAAGATGGGTTTCTCCGGGAGATATGGCGATATCGATATTTTTATAAAAAATTTGGTCCTTCTTGTATGGGATGAACCGTAAATGATCAATACCCAGCTGATAAAGCGATTCTATCACTTCAATCGTTGCTGAATCGTCATCATTGACAACTAGAACATCAGAATGTACTGGTATTTTTAATAGCTGGTCGATGAATCGGTGATGAATTGTCCGCTTTCCGACCATCATTTCTTTGCCGGTAATCTGACACACCTCTTGCGATTCTAGCTTTGTCACCTCTGATGAGAATAAAAAGAAATCATCGGTCAGTTGGGTGGGTAGCCCTTCATCAGTGGAGTAAATCTCAATTTGGACGTAATCTCCCAATAACTGTTGCAGCTGTTCATGCAAAACTTGTTTTGTCTGCCTGCTGCCTGCAATTAACGTAAGTGATTGTTTGATAGTAGCGGCCTCCTTTTACGTGAATCTGGTTCTTTTATTGTACCAAAAGGAACCAATAAGAACCAATATAAAGCCCTTAATGATTTAAATTTTCAGAATTCG
>NZ_JBALPC010000059.1:4674-20526 GCF_036965225.1 Bacillus sp. JJ1474
CGCCCCCCCCCCTGAATTGGCACAATAATTGCAAGTAAATTCAGTGTCATTCATTAAAATTCTAAAAAGGAGATGGATTAATGAGTCAATTGAACAAGATTGTAGAACCGGCAGCCGCGCCTAAAAAGAAGCCGGTGCAAATCAATGCCTTTGCGTTACTATTCGGAGTAGTTGTCGTAGCGATGATTTTAACGTGGGTTTTGCCAGCTGGGGAGTATAACCGAGTAGAGGTAGATGGCAGAACCGTCGTTGAGCCAGGTTCATTTCAATGGACGGAATCTTCACCAGTAAACCCATTCGATATGGTGAAAGCCATTCATAAAGGGATGGTGGAAGCCGGCGGTATTATTTTCTTTGTTTTAATCATTGGGGGATTTTTTGGTGTATTCAAGGCGACTGGAACCATTGATGTCTTAATTGCCACAATGGCGAAAAAACTAGCGAAACGGGAAAAGCTGTTAATCCCAATAATGATGCTGTTTTTTGCTGCTGGAGGATCATTAATGGGGATGGCCGAGGAGGGGCTAGCTTATATACCTTTATTAATTCCGCTTGCCATCGCCCTTGGTTTTGACACGATCACAGGGATGGCCATTGTGCTCCTTGGTGCAGCTGCTGGTTTTACAACGGCTGTTATGAATCCATTTACAGTGGGAATTGCTCAAGGAATTGCAGAACTTCCATTATTCTCAGGGATTGGATTACGCTTAATCTTGTTTGTTATTGTTTACCTTGTTTCTGTGATTTTTGTTTATCGTTATGCAATGAAGGTAAAACGAAACCCTGAATTAGGTTTTTACGGCAATTACGACAAAACAGCTGCCGACGAGCTGCTGAAATCAAATGTGCAATTGACAACAAAACATAAATTAATTCTTGGAGCATTTCTATCAGCTTATGTCGTTCTAGCATACGGAGTAATCAAATATGAGTGGTACCTTTCTGAGATTGCGGCTTTATTTATTATTTTAACGATCGTTATAGGCATCATTGGCAAACTTTCTGTTGATAATCTTGTGAAAAACTTTATGAGCGGGTCCGCTGCTTTAATAACCGGTGCGTTAATTATCGGGGTATCGCGGGCGACGTTAGTTGTCTTAAACCAAGGGAATATCGTCGATCCGATGCTGTACGGTATATCGGAAGCGATTAGTCATGTTCCGGGAACGATCAGTGTTATGGGTATGTATAGTTTCCAAACGGTGATTCACTTTATTTTAGCATCTGGAAGCGGACATGCGATGTTAACAATGCCTATTATGACACCGCTCGCTGATTTGCTTGATATTACAAGACAGACTGCTGTTCTATCCTTCTCATTTGCTGATGGGATCGGAAATATTATTTTCCCAACTGCCGGTACTTTAATGGCTGGGTTAGCAATCGCTGGGATTCCGTGGACGAAATGGGCAAAGTGGGTTTTACCGTTAGTGATAATCCAATTTGTAATTGGCTTAATTGCAGTGGTTGTCGCACATTTAATCAATTATGGTCCGTTTTAAAAAAAGCACATCTAGAGTGTAACGTAGGAGGGGAATATAGTGCTTACTTTAATTAAAAATGGGGAAGTGTATGCACCTTATTATTTAGGCAAGAAAGATATATTGCTAGTTGATAGTAAAATCGGTTATGTAAGAGAATTCATTGAACAACCTGATAATTTTGTTCCCATTACGGTTATTGATGCTTCGGACAAAATCGTTGTCCCTGGATTTATCGATGCCCATGTTCATATCATCGGAGGCGGGGGCGAAGGTGGCTTCAAAACCCGGACGCCGGAGTTGATGTTAACTGATTTAACCACTGCAGGCATTACGACGGTCGTCGGCCTTCTTGGTACGGATGGGACAACGAGACGAATGGAAAGCCTGCTTGCGAAAGCGAACGGCTTAGAAGAAGAAGGCGTGACATGCTTTATTCATTCAGGTTCGTATCAGTTGCCAGTAAGAACGATCACAGGCAAAATCGAGGAAGATCTCATTTTTATTGACAAAATTATCGGGATTGGCGAAATTGCCATCGCCGATCATCGGTCATCGGAACCAACGGCTGAGGAAATTGCAAGAATTGCTACCGCAGCCCGAAATGGCGGGATTTTAGCAGGTAAGGCCGGCCTTGTTGAGATTCATCTCGGCGATGGGGCAGATAAGCTCTCTTTGCTTGAGGAAGTCATTGAAAAGACGAATATTCCTATTTCCCACTTTCACCCAACCCATATTAACCGGAATGAAGATTTATTCCTGGCTGGGATTGAGTATGCCAAAAACGGTGGTTACGTTGATTTTACGACGAGTTCCGTTCCACAGTTTTTTGAAGAAGGAGAAGTGAAGTGTAGCGAAGGGTTGAAGCGGATGCTTGATGCCGGTGTGCCGCTTGAGAATATTACTTTTTCGTCTGATGGCCAAGGCAGCCTGCCTACTTTTAACGAAAATGGAGAATTAATTGGTCTTCAAGTTGGAAAAGTTTCCTCATTATATATGGAGACAAGAGATGCCGTCATCAATGATGGAATTTCATTAGAAACGGCCCTGCAGGTTATTACATTAAACCCTGCGAATGTGCTTAAGCTTTCGAACAAGGGTCGCATTGAAGAAGGAACAGATGCTGACATTGTTTTACTAGATAAAGAGACTCTCGACATTGACACTGTCATCGCCAAAGGGAAAGTGATGGTCGAAAATAAAGTGCCGATTGTAAAAGGTACATTTGAATAAAAAATTGGAGGGATTAAGGTTGAGGAAATTATCCATTATTTGCGTTCTTGTGTTAACAGTGTTTGCCTTAACGATATCATCATTTAATGTAGAAGCAGCTGAGAATAATAAAAATGTAACTAAGAATGCTGGTTCGCTCGTCATTGTTGGTGGTGCCCTGGATTCAGATAATGAGGCGGTTTACAAGAAATACTTAACTTTAGCCCAACAATATAAAGGGAAGTCTCTAGATGATATTGAGATTGCGATTATTCCTGCTTCTAGCGCTGAACCGATTGGAAGTGCTAATGCATATAAAGAGGATTTCATTCACTACGGTGTTTCCGCAGCAAATATTTACACGGCACCCATCGCAGTAATCGATGATCCTTCGACAAAGGACGTGGATGAATCTACGTGGAAGGATAACGGAAATAGTCCCGAAATAGCGAAAAAAATAGAAGAAGCTGACGCGATTTGGTTTGTGGGCGGTGATCAATTACGACATGTTAAAACGTTAATGACATCAGATGGAGAAGATACTGTCGTATTACAAGCCATTCGAAAAATATATGAAAACGGCGCGGTTCTTGGCGGTTCAAGTGCAGGTGCTGCGATTATGAGCAATCCGATGATTGCGAATGGAACGAGCGTCAGCGCCTTAACGGAAGGAGTTCATCTTCTTAAACACTCTGATCAAGAGGTAGATAACGATCAACTGTATCTAACTACCGGTTTCGGATTTTTTCCACATGGAATCGTTGACCAGCATTTTCTAGAGCGCGGTCGTTTTGGACGTTTGCTCGTGGCAACCCAATATAATAAAACACGTTATGGCTTTGGAATTGATGAAAATTCCGCCATGGTATACCATGGCGCGGATGACAGTATTGAAGTCGTTGGTGAGAGCGGTTTATTAATCGTTGATTTACAGGAGGCGACAAAGCCTAAGGGTAAGCGCTTTGCTATGAACAATGTAACGATGCACTACTTGGAAAAAGGCGACCGGTTCAACGTATCTGCTGGTACGTTCGAGCTTAATAAAATGCACGAAACGACAAAAGGGATCGAATACTATAGCAAAAATCCAATGGCGACCGATATCTTCGGTGCGCAGGTATTAAAAAAAGTGCTAACTGAAGATCTCATCGATAACGAAGCCCAAAAAGCAGAGGCCATTTGGTTTGACATGGAAGACGACAAAAAAGGTATTGGCTTCAAATTTACCTTTAGAAAAACAAACAAAACGGAAGGGTTCTGGGGCAGAATTGACAAAGTCGGATCATACGCCGCATTAAACGTTAAAATGGACGTTGAACCAATTACAATCAAAATCCAAATAGATAAATAAAATACCAATGCAACAGAGACTCTAATCTATACATGGGTTAGAGTCTTTTATTTTGAAAACATACTAAGAGATTCTCTGACTCTCTTCCTCTTAAATCCAAGCATACAGACCGAATTTATCATCTGTATAATCTTTAATTGTGCTAATTGTACCAGCGAAAAAGTTCACTTCAATTTATTCCTAAATTTACAATCTATCTGTGTTAGCACTAAAAACCCGCTCATTTTCCAAAAAGAAAGTAAGCGGGTTTTTAGCTTTCTACAAACTCAGTCTGTTGTCGTCAGGGACGCCTGGACTTCTGGAGTGATTGTCGGGGAAGGATAATTAATTCTTTCCCCGAATTCCACCCAGTCGAGATTGGCCATCATCAGCAGGTAGCGCTTACCGCTTTTCGGGTCGCTGATGATTAGGTGGTCACGACCAGCCGTTTCTACACGTCCATGGTAAACCATCGCATTCCATTGGTTGTTACCTTGGTAAGTAAAGTAGAATGTACCAATCTTACCTTTGTTGAAGCGTAAAATATTTTCGATAAATGATTCTTCCATCGCACCTCCGAGAAGTTGCTGTGCAGTACCTAATGGGACCGTTGGTACAGAATATGAGGGTCCAGCTGGCATAGCCGTCGGGAAGCCAACAGATTGTGTGCCACTGCTACGCATCATAGAATCTGGATAATAACCAGGATAATAACTCACTGGATAATAACTAGAGTTTCCACATGTCATGAAGATCAGCTCCTTTTTAATTTATCTATAAAACTCTTCACAGTAGCCTGGTACAGCCACATAGAAGCAATGATTCCTGTAGGCATGATCGAACGTCGTATTGGGGGATCTTGGCATCGTGGCGGTACAAGGAGCTCGGAATTTTTTCCCCGGACTGGGGTTAAAAAACCACAAATTCATTCTAGACCGAGGTTCCCTATAACCATGCAACAAATTCCTAGCCCTTTGGAGGTCAGCATCTTTGGGACGTTGTGTATACAATGTTCCATTTAAGACTGGCTCGAAATGAGGAATTCCAGTCCCAGGTATAGTTTGATAAATCGCATGTCTGATGTTGCGCAACCCTTTGAAGTCAGGAGCACAGTCAGCTTCGACTCGATTGGACACAACCGTTCCTACCATGCTCATCCCTTTGGGTCCTTCACCGATCCCTTCCGCCAGCATAAGCCTAGCTAACTGCTCCACATCATTTGAAGTATGTCTTATTCGTCTACCCATTTTCTCCCTCCTCCGGCTTATACAAGTAACTTATTACCTGAAGCTGGTTTTGGTAACTTGCCTATCAGCCCAAATACTTGCTTTCATCCGCTTTTCAAACTACAAATACAAAAGCAGCCGCTCAAAATATAAAAATATTTATAAATACATAGATGATGAATCCTATTTCCTACAGTTTTCTTCCTTAATGACTTATTCTAAAAAATTAATCTTAGAGCCAATAGCACTCTTACTGAAATATAAACCATAAGAGACTAGCTACGTTGGCTGTACTTAACTCTTAATATTTCAATCCTCACCCTGGCAACGTAGAAATTGGGAACCGTTTTATATTTACAAAAACTAAAGCCTTTCCAAATGGAAAGGCTTATCTCACTGTTACATCTCGTATTATTCTTTTCTTACAGGCAGTGAACAGCACTCCACATGTATAGAGTGTATAAGGTGCTTGCGTTTACCATACCCAAATTCCAAAAAAACAGAGATTTTCCCTCTGGCTTAACTAATCTGTTTTAATTCCTTAATCGTTTTTAACAAATTCACTGTTTCAATATCCTTTGCTAACATTTGCTGGATAGGCTCCACAATTTGTTTAAACGGCTGAGCATCAATTTGGAATATTTCTGCTCCATCTTGTAAAGCAATTTCCTTGTACACTGCTTCCTGATCATATAATGCTTGTCTTTCCTCTTCAACAGCTACTTTAACTGCTTCCATAAGAACTTTTTTCTGTTGTCTTGATAAAGCCGCATATTTCTTACCATTCATTAACAAAAAGCGTGTTGTATAATCGTGACCTGTCTCCGTGATATATTTTCCATTATCCGTTTTATGATGGTTCTGTTCAACAAAGTAAGGATATGCATTCTCTGCAAAGTCAATCGTTTTTTGTTGGAGTCCTTGGTAGATTTCACCCCAAACCATAGAGGTCGTAATGGCACCGATTTTTGTTAAATAGTCCGCCGCAACACCTGTTGTTTGTGTTCGTACGGTCATTCCTTTTAAATCATCTAATCCAACAATAGGTTTCTTTCCATAGTAATGTCTTACACCTGCTGACAAGTAACCTAAGACGTGTAAACGATTATTTGACTTTCTTTTAATTAGAGAAGAAATGTACCGTCCAACTTTCCCATCAACCGCTCTCTCCCAATGCTCGTAGCTGTCAAAAAGATAAGGTAAAGTCAAGAGATCAAGTTCATTAATCCCTGTCCTTGATACCACATTTGGGGAAACCACAATGACATCAATGGCTCCTTTTTGAAGCTTGGTCAATAATTCAACCTCATTTGTTCCTAGTGTTCCAGGATGAATTTCAACTTGAAGTGCATCATTTGATGCTGTCTCGACTACTTCTTTAAATTTCTGCATCCCTAAATGAAAAGGATTTTCAAGAGAGGTTTGATTATGCGCAACCGTAATCTTAAATTTTTCTCTCTTAAATGGACCGACTTTCTGGAGGAATTTCCTATAAAGGTTTCTTTTCTTTTGTTGATGACTAAGCATGGGATTATGCTTCCAAAGATTCGTATCTTTTGTGATCTTTGTAAAGTAATCTCCCATTGATTTTTGATATTCATCAAAAAATTCGATGGAACGGCTTATTTTAAGGCAAGCCTGTGCATACTTTACTTTAAATTCTTCCTTATACATATCAAGACCATTACGTTCGATATACCGATCTTTATCAAGAATAAAATCATTAAAATGATCGATTTCCTCTAAATAATGGATCACCTCAACATAGACATGACCGTCTAATCTTGCTGCCATTGGTAAAAGTTTAAGGCTATAAGTATTTTTTAACTCCTTAAGAGTTTCAGAGTTTATCCCTACTGCTTCAGAGTGTTCAATAACCGGACCAATCATAGATTTAAATTCAGAAAGGAATTTTTCACTTTCAATTTTCACATTATTAATGGCTTCAATTTTTTGAGGAAAGGATTGAATAAATTCACTTTCTAGGCTTTTGTCAAACGCCTTCTTATATGAATTATCAGAATGCCTTATCGTTAAAGACACCCCAACAAGAGTTAAAATTCCTCCTAAAATTGAACCAAAATAGGCTAACGTATCTGGTTCAGCAATCTCTAGATTTAGCGCCCTAATAAATGTCATCGGAATGATTGGAAAAACAATTAAGATAATGATTACTAGAAGGTTAGTAGGCCGCAAGAGTTCTGTCAATTTCTTTATCATGGTAATCCTCGACTTTCAATAAATTTCAATGATTAGTATACTATGTCTATTTTCGGTTGAAAATCTGTTTACATATTTTTAACATTAGGTTTAAATCTATTAAACCACCTTTTTAAGTAATGAATGCTAGAGTTACACGAGTAGATACTCGGTCCAATAAAAAAGCAGAAAACCCATATTGGTCTTCTGTGGCTTAATTATGTAACCATTACTAATCAATTTTTTTTGAAATTCTCTATTATTTAGCCCAATTCAAAAAGAACGCCCTTCTTATTCAAGGTAGGCGCCCTAATTGTGGAATATAGAACAACATCAACTCTATGTTTTATACATCTTGATGACATCCATCATCATCTTTGCTGCAATTCTATGCCCATAAAACTGATTAACGGTTCCTGTAAAGTAAAGATCAGTCTTTGGATGGTAAAACGAAAAAGCACCTGTTTGGCCCCAATGTCCAATTAAACCCTCCTTAAATTGTTTAAAAGATATGGGCTGATTTGCAATCCCAACACCATAAAAAAATAATCCTGGACCAAAAAGAATCTTCCAATTTCTTAGCTCATTGAAATATTCTTTAGGAAAAAAGTGACCATTTATAAATGCCTTTAAAAAAATCATAGATTCTCTCGCTGTCGAAACAATGCCTCCCTCTGGTCCTATGGAAGACATGTATAAAGGCAAATGCAGTTCCTTATCTTTAAAATAGAAAGGTGCTGGCTTTACATCGTTCAGTTCTTCAAAAAGGTATGTTGCCTCTAATGTTAGTTCATCAAAAATAACCTCCTTGAATACTGTATGAATATCTTTTTCCGTAATTACTTCAATGATTTTCCCTAAAAGCTGATAATTGGTATCAGAATAATGAGCCCTTTTTCCAGGAACAAATTTCGTTTTTTTCTGTTTTGCACTTGCTATGGTTTTTTCAAAGCCCCAGCTTTGATCGTTTCCTGCTGTTAATTCGGCAATCACATCACCAGTAAAGTAATCAGGAATTCCCGATGTATTAGACATTAAATGTTGAATTGTTATTTCGTTGGAGTAATCTATACCTTTAAGCATGTGAAGTTCGTGTAGGATATCATTAGGTAAATATTTGGAGATTTTATCATGAAGTTGGAGGTTATTTTCTGATCTTAGTTTCAGCAAGACAGCCGTTACATATAATTTTGTTACGCTCGCGATGAAATAGGGCCGATTTGTAGTTAGATTTCCAGCAGCACTGATTAGGGATAACGAGTCATCTCCCTTTTCAACACATAATACAGCACCGAAAATATGTTTCTTGGATACAGCAGTTAATACTAATTCATCAATAAAGGTTTGATTAATTGTTTTTAACAATGGAATCCCCCAATCCTTATATTAGCTATATAATGGCTTTCAATTACCCTTATTTCTTCATTATTCGTGTGAAAGATAAATAATTCCCGATTTTGATTTTCTGCATTGACATGCGCCTCCGATTCATATTAATAATTTTAGATATATTATATCATTTTTACATGTAAAGTAGCTCCTGCTCTATTTGTATAAAAAGCATTACCGTTTCCGAAATTAGATAATCAAGAACTCGATACTACATCAACAAAATATATACAGATTGTCTTGAGGCAATATCAAACCTTTTACTTTTCAATTAATCGGTTTTTAAAAAATTGCAACCAGAACTTTTATTTTTCACTAGGTTTTACGCAGATCTGCTCCCATATAATAAACAAAAAAGCGCCTCTCCAAAGAAAGGCTACTTTTTTTTAACATACATGTTTGGTTACTTGTTAATTATTGATAAATTTTTCAAAGACTTTAATACCAACAAATGTGTAAAGCTGGCGAAAATATTTATCCTGCTTTATCAAAAGTGAGTGACTTTCCTTTTGTTTCTTTTACTAACATGATACATGAAATAGAAATGATACTTGATGCGACTAAATAAATTGAAATTGGGATGGAGCTATTAAATTTAGTTAGGAGGCTTAATGAAATTAATGGAGCCAATGATCCTGCTAATATTGGTGCTACTTGATAACACAAAGACAAAGCTGTATATCTGATGTGAGTTGGAAATAACTCTGTCATTAATGATGAGTATGGTGCATACGTCATCGATTGTATGAATAAACCAATCGTAATGGCAGACATAATTAACCAATCATTTCCTGTATCCATCATTGGAAATCCAATAAATCCCCAAAATGCGGTTAAAATGGCTCCTGTAATATAGATTGGCTTACGTCCCCAAACATCGCTTAAGTGTCCCATTAATGGAATAAAGAAAAAGTGAATAGCATGGGCACCAAACATTAATATTAAAATTTGTGTCGTATCTTTACCGACGACAAGTTTTAAATAACTAATGGAGAAAGTTACAACTATATAGTATAAGATGTTTTCTGCAAAACGAGCTCCAATACCAGCAATAATAGCCTTTTTATGGTCTTTCAACACTTCTATAATACCTAATTGTTGTTTTTCTAATTTAGCTTGTTTTTCTTGTGCCTCTTTGAAAACAGGGGCATCATCAACACTTTTACGAATCCAAATACCAATTAGTACGACAACTGCGGAGAACCAAAATGCTACGCGCCAACCCCAATCCATAAATTGCTCGGGGCTTAAGCTTTTAGATGCAATTAAGAGGATAATTGTTGCTAATAAATTTCCTAATGGCACGCCTGTCTGCGGCCAACTTGCCCAATAACCACGTCTATTACTAGGGCTGTGCTCAGATACTAAAAGAACAGCTCCTCCCCATTCTCCGCCAAAAGCAAAACCTTGAATTAAACGTAAAGTAACGAGTAAAACAGGAGCCCAATAACCAATACTATTGAATGTTGGAAGACATCCCATTAAGAAGGTCGTAATTCCAACAATAATCAAACTGACCTGTAATAATGTTTTACGCCCAATTTTATCACCAAAATGACCAAAAACAAGTCCCCCAATAGGTCTAGCTAAAAAGCCTACTGCATAGAGAGCAAATGCTGCTAGGATGCCGTCAATAGCGCTTCCAGTTTGTTGGAAAAACAATTCTCCAAAAACGAGGGCAGATGCGGTACCATATAAGAAAAACTCATACCATTCAGCTACAGATCCAACCATAGATGCAGCAACAACTTTTTTTAACTGCTTATTTTCTGTTTTCGCCATATTTACTCCCCCAATTATGTCAACTCAGATTTTTTATGAATTAACGTACCAAATCACTTTTGTTTGCACATATTGTTCAAATGCTTCTAAGCCGTTGTCTTTGCCACCGAAGCCAGATTGTTTAAAGCCACCAAACGGTGTGGTGATATCGCCCTCGCTAAAGCCATTTACAGAAATGGTTCCTGCTTTAATGGCACGTGCCACGCGCATCGTACGGTTTACATTTTGGCTATAAAAAGAAGCAGCCAAACCGTAAGAGGTGTTATTGGCAAGAGCTATGGCTTCTTCTTCCGTTTCAAACGTGCTAACCGCTAAAATAGGACCAAAGACTTCATTTTGAAACAAGGTCATATTGGCAGTTACATTGTCAAAAATAGTAGGTTCGATGTACCAGCCACTACCCACATCACTGTGAATGTTGCCGCCAGCTACTAAGCGACCACCTTCTTGAAGAGTTATATCCAAGAACGCTTTCACTTTATTAAAGTGTGCTTCTTCAACCATGGGGCCAATGGCAACCGACTCATCCATGGGGTTGCCTACTTTCCAGCTTGTTAAGCCAGACTTTAATTTTTCTAATAATGCCTCTTTAATGGATTCTTGTACGATAAGTCGTGAACCGCAGCTGCAGTTTTCACTCATATTCCAGAAGGCGGCAGATAGAATTTGTGGAACAGCCGCATCCAAGTCAGCATCTTCAAATACCACTTGCGGGCTTTTGCCACCGCACTCTAAGACAATTTCTTTAAGGTTACTTTCTGCTGAGTATTTCAGGAAATATCTTCCTACTTCAGTTGAACCAGTGAATGAGACGATATCCACATCCATATGCCTCCCCAATGGTTCGCCTACTTTTTCACCCAAACCACACACCATGCTTAAAGCGCCTTTTGGTACACCCGCTTCATAAGCAAGTTCAATCATACGGTAAGCGCTCAGTGAAGTTAATTCAGCAGGTTTCACAATCACAGAATTACCAGTGGCTAAAGCAGGTGCCACTTTCCAAGCAAACATTTGCGCGGGGAAGTTCCAAGGCAATACCGCACCAACCACACCAATCGGTTCAGTGACGATCAAGCCCAAGGCATCTTTACCCGTAGGAGCGACTTTGCCAAATAGTTTATCAATCGCTTCGGCGTACCAATAAAATGTATCGATTGTTGCTGGCATGTCGGTATTTAAACATTCAGTAATGGGCTTACCAGCATCCACGCAATCCAACGCAGCCAATTCCTCGCTATGTTCTTCTAGCAATTGTGCCCAGCGAATCATCACTTTTTTGCGCTCACTAGGGGATAATTGACTCCAAATCCCAGCTTCAAATGTGTCTCTCGCTACCTTTACAGCAGCATCCACATCCTGTGCATCCCCATTAGCAATATAGCCAATTAAACTGTTGTCGATGGGGGTGCGGTTTTCTAATTTGCCTGCAGCGCTCGTAAAACCATCAATTAAGTTGCCTGCCCATAGTTTGCCTTCTTTGGCGAGGGCAAAGACTTGTTCTTTTGTTACGGTCATTTGTCTCTCCTCCAATGATTATTTAAAGAAAGCCAAGAATTCTGCTTTTTCTTCTTCTGATAAATCAGATAAAGGCAGGCGTACCGTACCAACGTTTATTTCACCTTTCAAGCAGCCTAATTTAGCTTTTTGGTTGTAGTTACCAGACTCCATCGATTGAATAGCAGGGTAAATCTCGCGCATAATTTGTTTTGCCTTGTCCCAGTCACCAGCTTGAGCAGCATTGAACATGGCGACTTGCTCTTCTGGAAACACATTACCTGCACCAGCAATCCAGCTTTTCGAACCCCAGAAGAAAAAGTCTACGGGTTGATCATCACAACCGCAAATCACTTCAAAATTCTCAAATGGGGTTTGTAGTAAGCGTAAAGCCCGGCTAAAGTCACCACTGCTCTCTTTAATAGCGACAATATTTGGATTCTTTGCCAAATGCACCACTGTGTCATACTCAATTTCAATGCCAATACGGGCAGGAAAGTTGTACATGATAATAGGTAAATCTGTTGCTGATGCTACAGTTTCGTAATGCGCAATCACACCATTTTGATCAGGCAGGCTATAAGGAGTGGGTGAAAGCATTAAACCCTCATAGCCCAACTCTTTAGCTTGCTTGGCACGGTTTACTGCCCCTTCGGTTGATAAATCATTGATACCGGCAATCAATGTTACACGACCTTTGGCGACTTCTGCCACGGTTTTTAAAACGGTTTCACGCTCTGCTTCGTTTAATGTGTAATATTCGCCAGTGGTGCCACACACCACCAAGCCAGCAACACCTTTATCAATAAATCTGTTAGTCAATTGTTTTAAGGTTTCTACATCCAAACTTTTATCACTATTAAAAGGGGTAACCAAAGGAACCAAAATACCATGAAAATTCATCGTCATTCTCCTTAAATGATTAATTTTTTTGAAATAGATTACTTGATTAAAAGAATCTTTATTGAAGTACCACTTCAATTATTTAAGATAATAACACACTGAATTTTCGTTGTAAATGTAATTTTTTGAATATTTTTTTATAAAATATCTCCTTTCTTCATCTGTAATTACATACTATTTAAGTGCCACTTCAGTGCAAAATTTAATAGAACTATTTGTTTATGGCATATATTTATTTACTAAATTTCTATTAATCAATTACTGTTAATAGAGTTCATAAATTTTAGCTTTTATGTTATGCTCCTTTTGGTTAGGAATTTGGACAAGATTACCAAACCTAATAGTAAGGAATTTTTTTTACTTTCTTCGACCTAAAATCAACAAATTCACCATTTAGATATATTAATTTTATTTTGAATGAAAAACGAATGAAATATTAATATAACATCTTAGTAAATAATTTTTCCAGAATGGCAAGCTTGATTAATGTTAGACAAGGAGTGGGGAAGTGAACGATTTAATTGGAGTGAAAATAAAGAGTTTACGAAAAGAGCGAAAGTTAACATTAAAACAAATAGCCGATCAAACTAATCTTTCAATCAGCTTTTTATCTCAAGTGGAACGCTCAAAATCATCAATAACGCTTGAATCATTGAAAAAAATTTCTGAAGCACTTGGAGTCAATCCGAGCCACTTCTTTTCAGATTCTGATAGGAAAGCTACACCAACTGTTATGAGAAACATAATTAATAAGACGAACACCTTACATAGCCAATTTTTTTATAGGGATTTAGCGGGAAACATTGAAAATCCACTATTTAATCCTATATTAGTCTTGCTTAATCCAGGCGCTAATAGAGAGGATTCTTATTCACACTCGGGGCAAGAATTTCTTTACGTTTTAGAAGGGAAACTTACTATCCTTTTTGACAAAGAGGAATATGATCTGAATCCCTTTGATTGTATTTTCCTAGATTCAACAACTCCCCACAATTGGATGAATAAAACAGATTCGATTGTAAAATTCCTTTGCATTTCAAGTATTCCTGTTTAAGTTCCAACAGGTTAGTTAGACATATCTATGGTTGCTGCGAATCTTTCTGAACTTAGTTGATCATCTTTAAATTAACTATCCATAAGTTTTAATGAATAATTCAGGTATTACTTTCTTATTTAAAACAAACAATAACCATCAAAAGTTGATTAAACAACATTTGATGGTTATTTGTCTTTTATTTTTTTCTATAAAATATGGGAACATAATCTATTAATCTTGGCCTACCAAGCAATCTGATTTCATATCGCTTTCCTTTTTCAACACTTCACATATTCTTTTTAGTCCCTCTGTCAAAACAGATCGTGGACATGCCAGGTTAAGGCGAATATAACCGTCTGAATTGTCGACAAACATATTTCCTCCTTCCAGAAGCACTCCAGCGTTGTTGGCAAAGTATAATGGCAAGTTTTCTTCGTTTGGCAGATATGATTTAATATTCACCCATGCCAGATAAGTGGACTCAGGAATTCGAAATACAGCTTCAGGTAAATGTTGTTCTAAATATTGTTTGGTAAAAGCAAAATTGTCATCTAGATAGTTTTTTAATTGTTTTAGCCATTCATGACCGTGCTCGTAGGCAGCCTGCGTCGCTGCAATGCTCAGCGGGTTTTCAAAATCGTAGTGGCGGGCCTTCCACACCGCTCTGATTTCATCATTAGGAATGATTACATTCGAGAACATTAACCCAGCCAAATTAAAGGTTTTGCTTGTTGCCATACAAGTGATAATCCTATCTGTTTGCGGGAAGACTTTTGCCAGTGGGGTATGAACAACTCCATTTCTAAGCAAATCGCAATGAATTTCATCCGAAATAATCCACAAATTATTTTCAAGGCAAATGTCGCCAAATTTCTTTAACTCTTCTGGAGTCCACACACGACCAGATGGATTGTGAGGATTACAGAAAATGCATAATGTTACTTTTTCATCTCTCGCTTTTGCTTCTAAATCATCAAAGTCCATCGTGTAATAACCCTGTTGATTCACTAGATCAGAGGTTACTAATTCAATATTACTGAAATCCGCAGCATGTTTGAAATAGGCATAAGACGGGGTAACAATTAAAACCTTCTCGTCTGGTTTGCAGATATATTCAACCAACTCATACAAAGCAGGTATAATTCCAGGCGAAGTCACCAAGTGCTCTTGTTCGAAGGTCCAGTTGTAATGCTGTTTCGTCCAATTGGAGAAAGCAGGATAATAGTTTGGATCAAATACCTTGCTATAACCAAAAATCCGCTTATCCACTCGCTCTTTGACCGCTTCGATAATTTCAGGAGGAGAAGCAAACTCCATATCAGCTACCCACATACGAATAAATTCATCATCTTTATAAGGGAAAACCATGTCTTTTGTTGCTTTAAAAATATATTCTCTAAAGCCGTCCGTGTTCATTGCATTTGTACCTTTACGATCAATTATTTCGTCAAAATTATACTTCATCTTTTTTCCACTCCTTCTAGCATCCTTAACCACTTTTTCTCTTAAAAGAATTTAGATTTTTTTAAAATTTCCTTTATCTTATAATTCAAATTATTTCACTCATTGAAAAGCCTGTCTACAAAAATATGACTCGAACTTTTCTTACTAGTGCTTTCTTTAACTCGAATGACAATTTTAAACTTTGTAATTTTAAGGAAATCAAATTAAAATATTTAATTAGGAAGCCTAACTAATTTGGTATCTGTCTTTGAATATCTTAAACTTAGAGTAGATGTGACTCGCGTCTTGGAGCGCCCGTACGAGAAATGCTCACTATGAAGGGTTCATGACTCG
>NZ_JBALPC010000060.1:0-26416 GCF_036965225.1 Bacillus sp. JJ1474
TCATGACCGCTTCATAGTGCGTGTTTTGAGAGGGACTCCCAATAAGGCTAACCATGACTGCTTCATAGTGTGTGTTTTGAAAGGCCCTCATCCAAAACGCTCGTCAAGACCGCTTCATAGTGTGTGTTTTGAAAGGATCTTATCTAAAACGCTAACCATGACGCTTCATAGCGTTAATTTTCAAAGAAGCTCAACAATCATATCAATTACGCTAAATATAAATGGGGGACAGGGACATGAACTTTCAATTATCAGAAGAGCATGAAATGATTAGAAAAATGGTACGCGATTTTGCAAAGAATGAAGTGGCCCCAACGGCTGCTGAGCGTGATGAGGAAGAGCGCTTTGACCGTGAAATTTTTGATAAAATGGCGGAGCTTGGGCTAACGGGAATTCCGTGGCCTGAAGAATATGGCGGCATTGGCAGTGACTACCTAGCCTACTGTATTGCAGTTGAGGAGCTTTCGAGAGTGTGTGCCTCAACAGGTGTAACGCTTTCCGCTCATACATCTTTAGCGGGTTGGCCGATTTTCAAATTCGGCAGTGAAGAGCAAAAGCAAAAATATTTGCGTCCAATGGCAGAAGGAACGAAAATCGGCGCTTATGGCCTAACAGAGCCTGGCAGCGGTTCTGATGCAGGCGGAATGAGAACGACAGCTCGCCTGGAAGGGGATCACTACGTCTTAAATGGTTCAAAAATCTTCATCACAAACGGTGGAATTGCTGATATTTATGTTGTTTTTGCTTTAACAGACCCGGCGGAAAAACATCGAGGTACGACCGCATTCATCGTGGAGGCTGACTTTGAAGGCTTCTCAGTCGGTAAAAAAGAGAAAAAACTCGGCATTCGTTCATCACCAACAACGGAAATTATTTTTGATAATTGTAAGGTTCCAGTAGAAAATGTTCTTGGCAATGTGGGAGAAGGCTTTAAAATTGCGATGATGACCCTTGATGGCGGACGAAACGGAATCGCCGCTCAAGCAGTGGGAATCGCACAGGGTGCCTTAGATGCTTCCATTGAATATGCAAAGGAGCGCGTTCAATTCGGCAAACCTATTGCTTCTCAGCAAGGAATTGGCTTCAAATTAGCTGACATGGCTACAAGCATTGAAGCTTCTAGACTATTAACCTACCAGGCTGCATGGCTTGAGTCTGAAGGACTTCCATACGGAAAAGAATCCGCAATGTCCAAATTATTAGCTGGAGACACAGCCATGAAGGTTACTACAGATGCTGTCCAAATTTTTGGCGGATATGGCTATACAAAGGATTATCCAGTTGAACGCTTTATGCGCGATGCGAAAATTACCCAAATTTACGAAGGCACACAGGAAATTCAGCGCCTCGTTATTTCTCGTATGCTGACAAAATAGGCTCCTATCATTTATTCTATTAAAAAAAGGCTTAGCAGAGTTGAGCCTGGAAACCCAGTCTTAACTCTGCACCCCAATTATAGAAGGACGGTAGGTAAAATGAAAAAACGCGAAGTACAGGCGTCTGTCAAAGATGAACGCCTTGTTAAAAAAAGACGGGACCAGATGATCAAAGGGGCTGTGACCCTGTTTATTCAAAAAGGCTTTCATCGCACAACGACAAGAGAAATTGCAAGAGCTGCAGGATTTAGCATCGGAACACTATATGAATATATCCGCACAAAAGAGGATGTTTTATATCTCGTTTGTGACAGCATCTATGACCAGGTTAGCGACCGTTTGCAAAAGGATCTCAACACCGATCAAGGTACGCTTGAAAGCCTAAAGCTCGGGATTGCTGATTATTTTCGCGTTGTAGACGAGCTGCAGGATGAGGTCCTTGTCATGTATCAGGAAGTGAAATCCTTATCAAAGGACGCCCTTCCATACGTGCTTAAGAAAGAAATCGAAATGGTTGGAATGTTTGAGCAAATCGTAACGAGATGCGTGGAAAATAAAGAAATAGATCTAACCGAAGACCAGATCAAAATGATTGCCCATAACATTTTTGTGCAGGGGCAAATGTGGGCATTCCGCCGCTGGTCATTGAAAAAGATGTACACGCTAGACGAGTATATCCAGCTTCAAACGGAATTGCTTTTTCAAGGGATTAACCAAGCGGAAGTGTCGAAGCAAAACAACTCGCTAGTTTCAAAAATGTAAGTCTATTACTGAACCTGCGTTAATACGAACAGGGGGAGAAAAATGAGTAATCCAGAAGTGTATAAGCCAAAGAATCATATTCGTTTTGTCACGGCTTCTAGTCTATTTGACGGTCATGATGCTTCCATAAATATTATGAGGAGAATCATTCAGGCAAGCGGAGCGGAGGTCATTCATCTAGGCCATAACCGTTCTGTGGAAGAAGTGGTGAATGCGGCTATTCAAGAGGATGTTCAGGGTATTGCAATTTCTTCCTATCAGGGAGGGCATGTGGAATACTTTAAGTATATGTATGACCTTTTAAAGGAAAGAGGTGCTTCCCATATCCGCATTTATGGGGGCGGGGGCGGTGTCATTATTCCAAAGGAGATTAAAGAGCTGCATGACTACGGGATTGCGAGAATCTTTTCGCCTGAGGATGGCCGTCAGCATGGGCTTCAAGGCATGATCAACCTCATGGTTGAAGAATGTGATTTCCCGACCTTTACGCCAGAAGCTACAGAGCAGATTGAAAAGCTTCAGGAAGGGAACACGAATGCCGTTGCTAAGCTCATTACTTTAGCCGAGCACCATGTCAATGTTGAAAAAGAAACGGCAGCAGCACTTGATTCTGTGATGGAAAAAGTGAAATCATTGGAAAAGTCTGTCCCAGTTCTAGGAATTACAGGAACAGGCGGAGCAGGGAAAAGCTCATTAACCGATGAATTAATTCGCCGTTTTATCAATGAAATTCCTGAAAAGAAGGTTGCCATTTTATCAGTCGATCCGACAAAGCAGAAAACGGGCGGAGCCCTTCTTGGTGACCGTATCCGCATGAATGCGATATTTAATCCGCGTGTTTATATGAGAAGCTTAGCCACAAGAAATTCGAAAAGCGAACTTTCGCTTGCGATTAAGGACGCGATTTCGGTTGTCAAAGCAGCCGGCTTTGATCTAATCGTTGTGGAAACAAGCGGAATTGGGCAAGGGGATGCTGAAATTACTGAAATTTGTGACGTTTCGATGTACGTCATGACGAGTGAATTTGGTGCGCCTTCCCAGCTAGAAAAGATCGATATGATTGATTATGCCGATTTAATTGTCATTAATAAGTTTGAGCGTAAAGGTTCTGAGGATGCAAAGCGCCAGGTGCAGAAGCAATACCAAAGAAGCCGCATGCTGTTTGAAAAAGACTTAGATGAGATGCCTGTTTATGGCACGATTGCGAGCCAGTTCAATGACCCGGGAACGAATGCTGTTTTTGCGGCAATCATTGAAAAATTAAACGAAAAAGCCGGAATAGACTGGAAAACGAGTTTTTCCAAAATGGCCCTTGTTGAAAAACAAAATGTCATTATTCCGAATGAGCAGCGCTATTATTTACGAGAGGTTTCCGAAGCGGTGCGCAGCTATCATAAGAAGGCAGAGGAACAGGCTAATCTTGCGCGCAAGCTTTTCCAGCTTGAAGGAGCGATTCTTGCTGTTAAGGAGCAGGAGGCAAATGAAGAGGTGGTCGCCTCATTAGAAGCTATTAAGTCTACTGTTGAATCAAAGCTGACTGCTGAAACGAAGAAAATTCTTGAAGGCTGGGGCTCTCTAAAGGAAAAATACGCAGGGGATCAGTTTGTCACGAAAATTCGCGATAAAGAAATTATCACTGTGTTAAAAACGAAGAGCCTTTCTGGATTAGCTATTCCAAAGGTGGCTCTTCCAAAATACAAGGATTACGGTGAGATTATCCGTTGGGTTTATAGAGAAAATGTTCCAGGCTCATTCCCTTATACGGCTGGCGTATTCCCGTTCAAGCGTGAAGGGGAGGACCCAAAAAGACAGTTTGCTGGGGAAGGAACACCGGAAAGAACGAACCGCCGTTTTCATTATCTGTCAAAGGATGATTCGGCAAAGCGCTTAAGTACTGCCTTTGATTCAGTCACCCTTTACGGAGAAGATCCGGATTACCGTCCTGATATTTACGGGAAGGTTGGGGAAAGCGGAGTCAGTATTTGTACATTGGACGATATGAAGAAGCTTTATGCAGGCTTTGATCTTTGCCATCCATCGACATCTGTTTCCATGACCATCAACGGCCCTGCCCCGATTATCTTGGCGATGTTTATGAATACAGCCATTGAACAGCAAATCGAGGCAAAAGAAAACGAGCTTGGCCGAGTTCTAACGGCAGAAGAGTTCACAGAAGTCAGAGCGCGCACACTTCAAACCGTTCGCGGAACTGTTCAAGCTGATATTTTAAAAGAAGACCAAGGGCAAAATACATGTATTTTCTCAACTGAATTTGCTCTCCGCATGATGGGAGATATCCAGCAGTATTTTATCGACCAAATGGTGCGTAACTATTATTCTGTTTCGATTTCGGGCTATCATATTGCGGAAGCAGGAGCGAATCCGATATCGCAATTAGCGTTTACATTGGCGAACGGCTTTACGTATGTGGAGTACTATTTGAGCAGAGGCATGGATATTAACGACTTTGCCCCGAATCTTTCTTTCTTCTTCTCGAATGGGCTTGATCCGGAATATACGGTGCTTGGCCGTGTCGCACGCCGTATTTGGGCGACTGTTATGAGAGACAAATATGGTGCAAATGAGCGAAGCCAAAAGCTGAAATATCATATTCAAACGTCTGGGCGTTCGCTGCATGCGCAGGAAATTGATTTCAATGATATTCGTACGACCCTGCAGGCTTTGATGGCGCTGCATGATAACTGTAATTCCCTTCATACGAATGCCTATGATGAGGCCATTACAACACCGACAGAGGAATCAGTGCGCCGTGCGATGGCGATTCAAATGATCATTACGAAGGAGCACGGCCTCACGAAGAACGAAAATCCGCTGCAAGGTGCCTTTATTATTGATGAATTAACAGATCTTGTGGAGGAGCAGGTGCTTCAGGAATTCGAACGCATCAATGACCGCGGGGGCGTTCTCGGTGCCATGGAAACGCAATACCAGCGCGGAAAAATTCAAGATGAATCAATGCATTATGAAATGAAGAAGCATACTGGCGAGCTTCCGATTATCGGGGTCAATACGTATTTAAATCCGAACCCACCGTCTGAAGAAGACATGAACAATATGGAGCTGGCTAGAGCCACACAAGAAGAAAAAGAAACACAAATCCAAAATCTCCGCAGCTTCCATGAGCGCAACAAAGATAAAACAGAAGAAGCCATCAAACGCTTGAAGGAAACGGCTGTTTCCGGCGGCAATATTTTTGCAGAATTGATGGAAACCGTCCAAGTCGCAAGCCTTGGCCAAATTACACGTGCACTGTATGAAGTCGGCGGACAGTATAGAAGAAATATGTAGGTTATTGTGAAAAAAGCCCGCTGAATTGGTTTCAGCGGGCTATTAAGATTTGTTGAATAAAATTCAGTTATAAGTATATCGCATTGGCCAGCAAGGAATAAAGATAAGATGGATGCTGCCGAAACCCAATTTCCAAACCGATCAAAATAACACGATTGTCTTTTTCCGCTGTCATAACAGGCTGTCCCTGTGCCTTTTCGTAGCCTGGCCAATAACCGGAAATGAAAGAATTAGGAGCCTTTGAGTATGTGGCAACTACTTCAGCCCCTTTTGTATTCGTAAACCAAACGGGACGATAGACAAATCCTATGCTACCGGATGAATACCCGTATGTGAGCGGGCTTTGTAAATAATTGATATTTAAAATGGCGTGGTTATTGGATTCGTCTGTTTGAATGCCGACCTTCGTTAAGCCCAAAGGTTTTTTGATAGATTTGGCTGCCCCTGCCCCAATTCCGATAAATCGCCCGCCCCGTTCAATAAACGCTGTAATTGTTTCTTTGCACGCCGCCAGCTGTTCTTCAGATTTAAGGATAGCGTGATGGTAACGTGACGAAACCTTAGATGGAAGATAAAATAGTTGCTTTACACCACTGTAGATTAAAACGTCAATGTCTTTTAATTGGGCTCTATCTGTTAAACTTCTCGGGTGAAGCTCTTTTACTTGAAAACCCATTTCTTTTAGCGCTTCTTTTGTCCCAGCATGGGATTGTGCATGGAATAATCCGTCATCACGAATAATGGCAACCTTTTTTGTTCGTAAAAGAGTGGAGCTTCTAGCGGGTGATGCAGAGCTCAATGTGAGGCCAGTTCCTCTTGCTTGTTTCCTAAGCCAATTTTTATCCGTATGTTCAATGATAAATTCTCCCGACTTTGTGCACTTTACTGATATACCTTGTGATAATAACTTTTGAATAAAGGATATGCTTTCAACGGAACGGCTTTTAAGGATAAAAGGTCCATTTCCACTCACGTAATATCGCTTCACTAATTGTGAAACAGGTGTTGTTTTTACAGCTAATGAGGCTTTTACAGGAATGCACTCGGCACCCCAAAGAAGCGGCAAGCTCCATGAACTTAAATTTGTTATGTTTATTGAGCCCTTAGATAGGTTTTCTCCTGTCCATAAAAAAGTGTTAGCTACCACAGCTTTCGGCTGATTCATTGGTATGATAAAGGTGCCCTTTAGAAAGACTTTTTTTCCATAGATAAATCCTTTTTCAGCCATTTCAACTTTAACCCCATTTTTCATGAGGTGATCGATTACTTGATAAGCTGGAGATGCATCGTCCCTTGGGACTGGAAGGATATAAGCATTTGGAAAAAATCCGGCTGCTTGATGGGGATGGCGTCTTTTGGCACCGCGGTTAAAAAAGGTGATGATGTTTTGAAGTAACTTGGATTTTTGGGCTTGAACAAACTCGCAAGCTCCAAGCATGACATAATAAAGCCAGAGTAACCCGTCATTTCCTTCAGTAGGTGCCTCGATCGTCACGCCGATTGATCCATGGAGCATCGCGTACATCGCCGCATAATAGGCGCCATAATCATCCCATCCTTTTGTGCTGTCACGATAGGGAATATAAGCTCCAGACATGCCTTTATACCGATTAGATTGGAAGCTGTCTTTTCTATTTACAATATATGATTCAATGGATTGAGCCATAGGAAAAGCCCATTTTTCATATAAATCGTATTCATAGTTAGGATTATGTGGAGGAGTACAAGGCTCTATAAGGCCGATTTTTTTCGGATCTTTGTTCACGTAGCCATGAAGATCGAGAAAAACAAGAGGATTGCACTTGGCAATCAGTTGTGCAACAGCTTTTGTTTCTTTTTGGGACTGTGTAATAAAATCCCGGTTTAAGTCAAACCCGTTTCCGTTATACCTTGTTTGTTGCTCCCTGCCTTCTGGATTTGCACAAATGATGCATATCAAAATAATATTCTCTAATAGACGTAAAATATCCTTATCCTTCTTTATTGCAATTCGTTCGATCAAATGAAGTACCGCGTCTGTCCCAGATATTTCACTCCCATGAATGGAAGCATTAATCATGATCGGGATCTTCTTTTCGCTTTGCAAAAATTCTTCCGGGTTGGTGATCATCTGCTGAGCCTGGGTTTGACAAAACGCCAAATTATATGTGTTTGCATCTTTAGTAATACCGACACAATACAAGTTTAGGCCTGATGCTGTTTTTCCAATAGTCTCAAGCGAAAGAAACGGGCTTTGCCTGGCAAGTGACTTTAGTTTTTCTTCTATTTGCTGATAGTCCATCCCCAATTGCTATTCCTCCTTCTTGAACTTGTCCTTACTAGTCTATTCTTGTAAAAAGAAGGATGATTAGACTCGTTAAATAGGAGAAATAACAAAATTAATCCAAGCTTATACAATTTTTCGCCAAATTCGATATAATCAGATTAGAACCGTAGAGCTGTCTGTGTCTTCAAGGAATTTAAACAGGATGTGGGAATGTGAAGCGAATTTTTGTTTTTGCAGCGATCATGGGGATTTGTATCGGATTTTATTACCTTTACCAAAAGCAGCTGGGCGCGATTCCTTTCTTTTTAATTTCGATTTTTTTCTTTTCACTCGCATATAGCCAGCTCTCGCAAAAAACGAAGGACTCAGCTAAAAATGAAAAAGATAATAGGTGAAAGATATAGCTAGCATAAACACCAAAATATTGTTTATAATGGAGAATATGTATTCTTGAGGGTGCCTAAAAACCTAGTTTTAAATCGGTTCCCAAATCATCATTAATGCTAAATTACTGATTTTGAAAAGGCTGTTTATTTTTCGCTTTCTTAAAAAGCGTTACATAGTGAAGGGGCGTGCTAATGTTGAGTTTATATGAACTTACAAAAGAAGAATTGAAAGAAATGTCATTCATTGAAGTCACTTATGAACTATTAAAAGGCAGAAAAGACGCAATGGCATTTAAGGAAATAATGGATGAATTGACTACTCTTCTTGATCTTACTGAGGATCAAGTGAAATCGAAAATTGCTCAATTCTATACAGATTTAAACATCGATGGGCGTTTTTTAGGCTTAGGTGATAATCGATGGGGACTTCGTGTATGGTACCCAATTGAGCAGCAGGAAGAAGATGTCGTAACAGAGATCAAGCCGAAGAAGAAGAAGGCGAAGAAGGCGAAGGACGAGGACGATCTAGATCTTGACTACGATGATCTTGACGATGAAGATATCGATTATGATGATATCGATGATGACATTGATGACGAATTTGAAGAAGAGGAAGATGACATCATCGAAGAGGACGACTTGATCGATGACGAAGATCTGGAAGAGGACGAAGACCTGATTGACGAGGATGAAGAGTATGACCTTGGAGATCAGGATGAAGATATAGAAGAAGATGAAGACCTTGATGTAGACGAGGAAGATTTAGGTTAATCTTATATTCATATAAGTTTCGGCCTGCCATCTTGACTTTTTTTATATAGGCTTGTAGAATACTTTTTGGGCTCCTTAAAAAGGAACGAATCATTAGACGCGTATAGCGCTCCCTTACTTGTTAAAAGTAAGTGGAGCGCTTTTTATTTTTTTGCGAAGGCATTAAATAAAATTCATTATTTTTATTCATTAATTAAAGAAGAATATGCACAAACTGTAATGAGGGGGAAATTATAATGACAAAGTATATTTTTGTAACAGGTGGCGTAGTGTCATCACTTGGAAAAGGGATTGTCGCAGCTTCCCTTGGACGTCTTTTGAAAAATAGAGGATTGAGCGTAACGATTCAAAAATTTGATCCTTATATTAATGTGGACCCAGGGACGATGAGCCCCTATCAGCACGGTGAAGTATTCGTAACAGGTGATGGCGCGGAAACGGACTTAGACTTAGGTCACTACGAGCGTTTTGTTGATGTGAATTTAACTAAATACAGCAGTGTGACGACCGGGAAAATTTATTCCACTGTACTTAGGAAGGAACGCCGCGGTGAATACAATGGCGGAACCGTTCAAGTGATTCCCCATATTACAAATGAAATTAAAGATAGAGTTTTCCGTGCGGGACATGAAACCAATTCAGATGTCGTGATCACCGAAATTGGCGGAACGGTAGGAGATATAGAGTCCCTTCCATTCCTTGAAGCGATTCGCCAAATAAAGAGTGACATTGGCCGTGACAATGTGATGTACATCCATTGCACATTAATTCCTTATATTAAAGCGGCTGGGGAAATGAAAACAAAGCCTACACAGCATAGTGTAAAGGAATTAAGAAGCTTAGGGATTCAGCCAAATGTAGTAGTAGTCCGCACAGAAATGCCGATTTCTCAAGAAATGAAGGACAAGCTTGCTTTATTCTGTGACATTGATAAAGAAGCGGTTATCGAATGTAGAGATGCGGACACTTTGTACTCTATTCCGCTTGCACTTCAAGATCAAAACCTTGACAGCATTGCCTGCAATCATTTGAAGCTTGTTTGCGGCGATGCCGATATGACGGAATGGAAGCAGCTCGTTGAAAAAGTAACCAACCTCTCTAAGACAACCAAAATCGCGCTTGTTGGAAAATATGTTGAGCTTCAAGACGCCTACATTTCCGTAGTAGAAGCATTGAAACATGCTGGATATGCACATGATTCTGATATTGATATTAAATGGATTAATGCCGAAGAAGTGAATGCAGAAAATGTTTCAGACCTGCTAAACGAAGTGGATGGGGTTCTTGTCCCTGGCGGATTTGGCGATCGCGGGGTTGAAGGAAAAATCCTTGCGATTCAATATGCCCGTGAACATAAAAAGCCATTCCTCGGTATCTGCCTAGGCATGCAATTAGCATCGATAGAATTTGCCCGTAACGTATTGAACTTAAAAGGGGCACACTCTGCAGAAATTGATCCGTCTACGAAGCACCCAATTATCGACCTTCTTCCTGAACAGAAGGATGTGGAGGATTTAGGCGGAACGTTAAGATTGGGCATTCAGGCATGTAAATTAAATGAGAATACAAAAGCTTATGCCGCATATCAAGATGAAGTGGTCTATGAGCGTCATCGCCATCGCTATGAGTTTAACAATCATTATCGTCAGGAAATGGAAGATTCAGGCTTTGTCTTCTCTGGCACTAGCCCAGATGGACGCCTTGTCGAAATTATTGAGATTAAAGACCATCCATGGTTTGTGGCATCCCAATTCCATCCTGAGTTTATTTCAAGACCGAATCGTCCTCAACCTCTATTCCGTGACTTTGTTGGGGCGGCATTAAATCATAGTAAATAATAGAAAAAGAAGACTCCTGAGTATCAGGCCCCAAGTGTGGGGGCTGGTGCTTCGTGTGGAGTCTTCTTTTTTTTGATGGGTGAAGGAGCAGAGTGTAGTGTAGGTTTGTTCAATGTAATCGTTAAGTAGGGAGGAGAAGCAAAACACTAACATAGGAATGTTCAATGTATGCATTTATGAGAGAAATAGAAAAAACGGTAACTATGAATCATACATAATTACCGTCCGGCTAAATTCGCAGATAGGGCAATACCAATCAACCCCACACTCACCGCAAAAAAATTCCTTTACTCATATTCCTCCAAAATCTCTTCCAATGTAAATTTGATCCCGTAATAGACAAATAACGCAGCCATGGATGAAGGGTAGCCAAATCGGTTACCTGTTTCATCTGGCAGCAGTCCCTTTGTAAGCCTTAAATCAATATGTACATCGGCCAAATCAGCTAGGCCGTGACCTTCCTGAACAGTGGAAATGCCCACAAATGGAATCATCTTCTCGGCAAGAATTTCCCCCATTTTCACCGCTTCTTCATCTGTAGAATGACGCGAGATAATGAGAAATCTGTCTGTCTCTGATAGCTCATCCAAAGGACGGTCCATTGGCCAGATCGCCGCATTTTTCAAGGGCTCTTGCCCTTCGGTTGCTTCATAGGCAATAGCATTCATCTCATTGGCCCCAAAAATATAAATATTCCCGTTTCCGACAGCCGCCTGGGCCAGAAGTCTAGCACTGTCTTCCATCGAAAATTCTTCTTTTTCCTGGATTCTTTTAAACAGCCCGGTAAGCTGTGTAGAAAACATTTTTAGCATCATGTCTCTCCTATCGCTATTTAAAGATTCGGTATATCAATTATATGAAATACAAACAAAAAGGTAAAATCGGATCCATATTAGTCATGTAATCTATAGGCTTTTCAAAATAAAAAATAACTCCAGCAAGCAAATTTTTTGAAGAGGGAGGAATTTTCAGTCATCAAATAGAATTAAAGAGAGGGGGAATTCTAATTGGGTAGCTATAATAACAATCAAATGACAGAATTTTTGAGACGAAGGGAAGAGGTGGGTTGATTGAAGGGGAAAATATTAATCGTTGATGATCAATTTGGTATTCGCATTTTGCTGAATGAAGTTTTACAGAAGGAAGGCTATGATACATACCAAGCTGCAAATGGGATTCAGGCACTTGACATTGTCTCCAAGCATTCACCTGATCTAGTACTTCTCGATATGAAAATCCCTGGCATGGATGGGATTGAAATATTAAAGAGAATGAGAGTGATTGATAAAGAAATTCGTGTCATCATTATGACGGCATACGGTGAGCTGGATATGATTCAGGAAGCACGCGATTTAGGCGCCTTAACGCACTTCGCAAAGCCTTTTGATATTGATGATATTCGGGCAGCCGTTAAGAAGTATGTGCCAATAGCCAATTCATTTTAACAACCAGCCTGTGGGCGATCAGCGGCAGTAACATTTCTGCACGCTATTGCTCACAGGCTTTTCTTATCTAGCCCCGTTTTCTCATGAAAATTCATTCCGGGTAATAGCATTTCTTTAGCTGTTTTGGTATGATACAAATGAATTCCATTGGATCGGTTCCGTTTAAGCAGGAGAGTACATAAACGCAAGTAACAAGGGAACACTTATCCTGTGAAAATTAGAAGCGATGATGACGAAGGAGGAAGAAATATGCCTTTAGTATCAATGACTGACATGCTGAACAAGGGAAAAGCGGAGGGCTATGCAGTAGGTCAATTTAACTTAAATAATCTTGAGTTTACTCAAGCGATTCTTCAAGCGGCAGAGGAAGAAAAATCCCCTGTTATTCTTGGTGTGTCCGAAGGGGCAGCACGCTATATGGGCGGATTCAAAACCGTTGTAAAATTGGTAGAAGGCTTACTTGAAGATTATAAAATTTCAGTACCTGTAGCGATTCATTTAGATCATGGATCAAGCTTCGATAAATGTAAAGAAGCCATCGATGCTGGCTTCACTTCTGTCATGATTGACGCCTCTCATGATCCTTTTGAGGAAAATGTGGCAACCACTTCAAAGGTAGTGGAATATGCGCATGCCCGCGGAGTGTCAGTGGAAGCCGAATTAGGGACTGTTGGCGGACAAGAGGATGATGTTGTAGCGGATGGCGTTATTTACGCGGATGCAAAAGAATGTGAAGAGCTTGTGAAAAGAACGAAAATTGACTGTCTTGCTCCTGCGCTAGGATCCGTTCATGGTCCATACAAAGGGGAACCAAATCTTGGTTTTGCTGAAATGGAAGAAATCGGCCAGCTAACAGGCGTTCCACTTGTTCTGCACGGTGGAACGGGAATTCCAACGAAAGATATTCAAAGAGCGGTTTCTTTAGGAACGGCCAAAATTAATGTAAATACAGAGAATCAAATTGCTTCTGCCAAGCGTGTTCGTGAGGTATTAGCAGCCAATCCGGAGATGTATGATCCGCGCAAATACTTAGGACCTGCTAGAGAGGCCATTAAGGAAACCGTTATTGGAAAAATGCGCGAGTTTGGTTCTTCTGGAAAGGCTTAATAGCAGTGGAGATTTTTTAATGAAACCGCCTTTAGGATAGAGGCGGTTTTGATTCATTTGTTGGATAACAGGAAATTTATTATTTTGAGGAGGAAATATAATGAAATTTTTTATCGATACAGCGAATATGGATGAGATTAAAGAAGCACATGCATTAGGTATTTTAGATGGGGTTACGACTAACCCTTCATTGGTGGCGAAGGAGAAGAATGTTTCTTTCCATGACCGACTTAAAGAAATTACAGAGCTTGTCCCAGGTTCAGTAAGTGCAGAGGTTATCGCCTTAGACGCAGAAGGCATGATAAAAGAAGGACGCGAGTTAGCGGCTATTGCGCCTAATATTACAGTTAAAGTCCCAATGACGCCAGATGGATTAAAGGCTGTTAATACTTTTTCAAAAGAAGGCATCAAAACAAATGTCACGTTAATTTTCAGTGCTAACCAGGCGTTGCTGGCAGCAAGAGCAGGGGCAACGTATGTTTCTCCTTTCCTTGGCCGATTAGACGATATTGGCCATAACGGGCTGGATTTAATTTCTACGATTGCAGATATATTTGCTATCCATGACATTAAGACGGAAATTATTGCAGCATCCATTCGTCATCCTCAGCACGTAACCGATGCCGCTTTAAGAGGAGCTCATATTTCAACGATCCCGTATAAAGTAATTATGCAATTATTTAAACACCCGCTAACGGATAAAGGAATTGAAGCATTTCTTGCTGACTGGAATTCTCGTTAAAGAATATTTTTGATTGTAAATGGAAGGGTACTCATTTTTTACAAAAAATTGGGTTTTACGAATGGCCAATTTGGGGTAAAGTGTTAGTAGCAAGCGCTAGCAGACGATGAACGAATGGAAACTTTATTTTCATAACCACACATGGGAATGGCTTTTTCGTGTAAACTAGAAGATAAGGATCATGTCGGAATGAACAGGATGCGACCTGTTTTCAGTTCTATTCGTAAAGCAAAGGACAAGCTAAATAATTCCTACATAGTTCAAGAAGAATGCAAACATTTCATTACCCACGCAGCGATTTTCATATACTTTACGGCGTAGAAGGGAGCTAAAAATGGAAAAGCTTATGATTGCAGGCGGTTACCCTTTAAAAGGAACTGTTCGAATTAGCGGAGCAAAAAATAGTGCAGTGGCATTGATTCCGGCTACGATTCTAGCTGATTCGCCTGTCACGATTGAAGGGCTGCCAGATATTTCGGATGTGCAAATTTTAAAAGGACTGCTTGAAGAACTTGGAGGGACCGTCAGCTTTACTAATGGAGATATGAAAGTTGACCCTTCCTCGATGATTTCCATGCCTTTGCCGAATGGAAAAGTAAAGAAACTGCGTGCCTCTTATTATTTAATGGGGGCCATGCTAGGCCGTTTCAAAAAAGCAGTGATTGGTCTGCCGGGTGGATGCCATCTTGGCCCGAGACCGATTGATCAGCATATTAAAGGCTTCGAGGCTCTTGGCGCCACTGTAACCAATGAGCAGGGAGCCATTTACCTGCGGGCGGATGAACTGCGAGGGGCTCGAATTTATCTGGATGTTGTCAGTGTTGGGGCGACCATTAACATTATGCTGGCAGCTGTTAGAGCTAAAGGAAGAACGATCATTGAAAATGCGGCAAAAGAGCCGGAGATTATTGATGTAGCCACTTTGCTGACGAATATGGGGGCAAAAATTAAGGGTGCTGGAACAGATGTTATTCGAATTGATGGGGTAGACCAGCTGCATGGCTGCCAGCACACCATTATCCCGGATCGTATCGAAGCGGGTACTTATATGTTACTTGGTGCAGCTGTTGGTGAAGGAATGACCATTGATAATGTGATCCCTCAGCATCTTGAGTCACTGATTGCGAAATTAAGAGAAATGGGTGCTCAGATTGAAACAGGGGATGATCATGTCTATATACATCCGGTAGGAAAAAGAAAAGCCGTTGATATTAAGACACTTGTTTATCCAGGTTTCCCGACAGATCTGCAGCAGCCCTTTACGTCTTTATTAACGAGTGCGGATGGGACAAGTATGGTGACGGACACCATTTATAGTGCCCGTTTTAAACATATTGATGAATTAAGAAGAATGAATGCGAATATTAAGGTGGAAGGCCGTTCGGCGATTATTCACGGACCTGTCAAGCTTCAGGGCGCCAAAGTGAAGGCCAGTGATTTACGAGCCGGCGCCGCCCTAGTCATTGCTGGGCTGATGGCGGAAGGAATAACGGAAGTAACCGGAGTTGAGCATATTGACAGAGGCTACAGCCATCTTGTAGAAAAGTTAAATGGCCTTGGGGCAACCATATGGCGAGAAAATTTAACAAAAGAAGAACTGGAACAAATGAAAAATGCTTAACTTACTGATTCATAGATGAAGATGCCTAATGGTCCTCTGGGTCCCAAAGGCATTTTCGAATTTATTGCATAGATGTGGAACAGCAGAGATTTGAGGGGGAAAAAGGATGGAACGCAGTTTAACAATGGAGCTTGTCCGAGTAACAGAAGGGGCAGCCTTAGCATCGGCTCGCTGGATGGGACGCGGGAAAAAGGATGAAGCAGATGATGCAGCTACAACAGCCATGAGAAATGTGTTTGATACCGTACCAATGAAGGGAACCGTTGTCATTGGCGAAGGGGAAATGGATGAGGCGCCAATGCTTTACATCGGAGAAAAGCTTGGTACTGGTTACGGTCCGCGTGTTGATGTAGCAGTAGATCCGCTTGAAGGAACGAATATTGTTGCATCAGGAGGCTGGAATGCTCTGGCCGTATTGGCTGTAGCAGATCATGGCAATTTGCTTCACGCTCCTGATATGTATATGGACAAAATCGCGGTTGGCCCTGAAGCTGTAGGCCAAATTGATATTAATGCTTCAGTCATCGATAACTTGAAGGCTGTAGCAAAAGCGAAAAATAAAGACATTGAAGATGTGGTTGCAACTGTCTTAAATCGTGATCGTCATAGTCACATTGTAGCTCAGCTTCGTGAAGCGGGAGCTAGAATTAAATTGATAAATGACGGGGATGTGGCTGGTGCGATTAACACAGCATTTGATCATACCGGAGTTGACATTCTTTTCGGACTTGGCGGTGCACCAGAGGGCGTTTTAGCCGCTGTAGCACTTAAATGTCTAGGCGGAGAAATTCAAGGAAAGCTTGTTCCGCAGAACGATGCTGAAATCGAGCGATGCAAGAAAATGGGTCTTGATGTAAACAAAATTCTTCTTATGGAGGATTTAGTGAAAGGCGATGATGCCATCTTTGCTGCAACGGGTGTGACAGATGGAGAGCTTCTTCGCGGGGTACAATTTAAAGGAACTTACGGGTCCACTCATACTGTTGTTATGCGTGCAAAATCCGGAACAGTCCGTTTCATTGAAGGACGTCATAGTTTAACGAAAAAACCAAACCTAGTCATTGGATAAGGTGAGCCTTTACGGGCTGTTGATTCCCCGCTTAGAAATTTTTGTTTACTCAACTACTTGAAGTGGGGGTCTTACAGCCCGTTAATCTGCGATAATATCTTCAGAATGCTAGTTCATTCCATTGGGAAGTTACATTCCCAAGCTAAAAATGAAGAGGATAAAGAAATAAAAAGGTCTGGCTATGAATTTGCCAGGCCGAATCCTCTTATTTCCTGCCAAAATAGACTTGTTTCCTAATTGTAAATAAAATATAGTTAATACAGGCCCCTATGGGGAGTGCTTTTAAGTTTTTTCCAATAAAGCTGCCTCAAAAAATAACCTTTCAAAGTTGTAGGATTAAATGGGCTCCTTTTTTGATTTATCCTCAAGTTTAATTATATATAATACTAGTTTTAGTTTTACCTCAATCATATTTTTCCCGTTTTATTTTATTGTTTCTTAAGTTTAGGGATTTCAATTTTTTAGGGGAAGAGTTTGAAAAAATAAAAGTGTGGTGTCATTATGGGATTAAATATATCCAGTTTAGAAAATATGAAGTTAAAAGAGCTTTATGAGCTTGCCCGTGAATATAAAGTTTCTTATTACAGCAAATTAACAAAGAAAGAATTAATTTTTGCAATTTTAAAGGCGAGAGCAGAGAAGGAAGGATACTTCTTTATGGAAGGTGTCCTAGAAATTATCCAATCGGAGGGCTTTGGATTTTTAAGGCCGATCAATTATTCTCCAAGCTCTGAGGATATTTATATTTCGGCTTCGCAAATCCGCCGTTTTGACTTAAGGAATGGGGATAAGGTTTCTGGAAAAGTTCGTCCTCCGAAAGAGAATGAACGGTATTTTGGCTTGCTTCAAGTAGAACTTGTTAATGGGGACGACCCGGAAACCGCGAAAGAGCGCGTGCATTTCCCTGCTTTAACGCCGTTATATCCAGACAGCCACATGAAGCTGGAAACAACGCAAAGGCATCTTTCTACGAGAATTATGGACGTGCTGGCACCAGTTGGATTTGGACAGCGTGGTTTAATTGTCGCTCCGCCTAAAGCAGGTAAAACGATGCTTTTAAAAGAAATTGCTAATAGCATTACAACGAACCATCCTGAAGTGGAGCTTATCGTCCTTTTAATTGATGAGCGCCCGGAAGAGGTAACTGATATTGAACGCTCTGTTGCGGGAGATGTTGTGAGCTCAACCTTTGATGAGGTTCCTGAAAATCATATTAAAGTGGCGGAGCTTGTCCTTGAACGTGCGATGCGCCTAGTCGAGCATAAGCGCGATGTTGTGATCCTAATGGATAGTATTACGAGATTGGCAAGGGCCTATAACCTTGTTATTCCGCCGAGCGGCAGAACGCTGTCAGGGGGGATTGACCCGGCAGCCTTCCACCGTCCAAAACGTTTCTTCGGTGCGGCGCGTAATATTGAAGAAGGCGGCAGCTTAACCATATTAGCAACTGCTCTTGTCGATACAGGCTCCAGAATGGACGATGTTATTTACGAGGAATTTAAAGGGACTGGGAATATGGAGCTTCATCTTGATCGTTCACTTGCTGAAAGAAGAATCTTCCCAGCGATTGATATCCGCCGTTCCGGAACGCGTAAAGAAGAGCTTCTTATCCAGAAGGAACAGCTGGACATGCTTTGGGCGATTCGAAAATCCATGTCAGACTCACCAGATTTTGCTGAGAAGTTCTTGCGCAAGCTAAGACAGACGAAATCAAATGAAGACTTTTTTGCAAATCTGGCAGAAGAAATGAAGTCGAAGCGTTCTCACTAGTAGAGGATCCTCTTTGGATGGAAAAATTGGAAACAAGTCATTAGTTTCCAGATTCTTCTTAGGAAGAGTGGGAAATTGGAAACAAAGCCGATAAGCTTCCCCAATTTCCACCGAAAAGAGTGAAAAAGGGGAAACATTTAGTGGATAATTTTTCTCTCTTTATATAGGAAATCAAATATTGCAAAATGGGGTTGACCTTGTTATAATAATTCCAGTGTGCTTTAGATTATACGGTCATCTAATTTGACCCGTAATATATAACTCTGTCTCAGTATGATTCAGGGCGGAAGGAGATGAAAAGAATGAAAGCAGGAATTCATCCAAATTACAATAAAGCAATCGTTAAATGTGCATGTGGTAATGAATTTGAAACGGGTTCTGTTCAAAAGGAAATCCGTGTTGAAACTTGTTCTGAATGCCATCCATTCTACACAGGTCGTCAAAAATTCGCTGAAGCTGGCGGACGTGTTGACCGTTTCAACAAAAAATACGGCATTAAGCAACAACAATAATAAAAAAACCAAAACAGGCAAGTTTTCTTTCTTGCCTGTTTTTTATTTCAATTTTACAGCATAATTTGCACTGTTTTTAAGGAGGAGAGGCCTTCTATGTATGTCATGAAGCATCATGGATGGGTAGAGGTGATTTGCGGGAGCATGTTCTCTGGAAAATCCGAAGAACTGATTCGCCGGGTACGCAGAGTGCAATTTGCGAAACAGCAAATTGTCGTGTTTAAACCGCAAATAGATAACCGCTATAGTGAAGAAGCGGTCGTTTCCCATAATGGGACAGCCTTTACAGCTATACCGATTTCAAATTCTACAGAGATTTTCAAACATATTCACTCTGATATCGATGTCATTGCTATTGATGAGGTTCAATTTTTTGACTCGGAAATTGTAAAGGTGATTCAGCATCTAGCGAATAGCGGCCATCGTGTCATTGCAGCAGGCCTCGATCAGGATTTCCGCGGCGAGCCCTTCGGCCAAATGCCAGATCTTATGGCCATTGCCGAATTAGTGACAAAGCTCCAAGCGGTCTGTGCGGTTTGCGGCTCACCAGCCAGCCGTACGCAAAGATTAATTAACGGGGAGCCCGCTTCCTATGATGATCCTGTTATTTTGGTTGGTGCTTCTGAAGCATATGAAGCACGGTGCCGGCATCATCATGAAGTGCCAAAGTCACCCAAAATTCTGGGTGAAGAGCAGGCAACACAGCTTTTATAAAATACTTAACACTGTCTGAAGAGATTCAGGCAGTTTTTTTTGTTTATGGAGAAGGCGGTGGCGGATATATGGTTCAAAGTGGCGGATATCCTGATGGAACTGGCGGATATTCTGCCAAAGTAGCGGATATATTGGCAGATCTAGCGAATATCCTGGCTTTGGCAAATTTTTAGAGGGGAATTTTTGGCTGAAATTGGGCGGTGGAATCTCCGGTATAGTGGACATGCTATAGATGGAGGTGTAAGTGATGAAAAGATGGTTTGTTATAATTATGCTTCTTGTATTGACGGCGGGCTGTACGAATTTTAATCGTGGAGTCGAAAAGCTTTACGGTCCGAATGAGGATCAAGATGGGTTTAGAAATGTTTCTACCCGAAATGATGATCAGGACTATAATACGAGGGCTTGGACAATGGATGAACAAAATCCTAATTTTCCTAATACGACAGGAACGAATAGGGTAAATCAGCAGTCAGAAATTAATCAAGCGCGCCAGGTCATCGATGCCATAGATGGCTACCGTTCTGGTCCCGTATGGATAAACGGTGATGATATGTGGGTCACGGCTTATAAAAAAGGCATGCTGTCTGATAGCCAAAGAACGAAGGAAGCGTCTAATCTCCGAAAAAAGCTAGAAAATGCGTTGCCTCGCTATCATATTGAAATAAAAATTCAAGAAGATCGAAGGTAAAATGCCTTGCTGTTGCAGCAGGGTATTTTTTGTTGTGGATTGTCATCTTGGCGGACACCAGTTCCGTTATCTGTGACAAAACGGGTTAATTCCTTATGTATACGGACAGAGGTTCCTTTATTTTGTAAAAAAGCAGTGATATTCTAGCGCTTTTATGTAAATAACGTCCTTAGTGTCCGCAAAGCCCCTTGAATAAGGTCTTTTAATGAAAATAGCGGATTGTATGTCCGTAAGTTTTTTCAACTATCGAGATTTATACAAAAAAATCTCCCTCAATCTTTTAAAAAAGAGTTGATAAAAAACCAAAATGCGATATATTAGTTATATGAATTTAACATAATATTTCAAATTTTGGGGAGAGAACATCATGCGGCCGATCATAATAGGTATCTTTGCAGCATTCTTTTTTGCCTTTACATTCGTTTTGAATCGATCAATGGAGCTATCAGGGGGAAGCTGGATTTGGAGTGCTTCGTTACGATATATATTTATGGTGCCATTTCTTATTGCTATTGTCGTGATCAGGAGGAATTTAAAGCCACTTTTGATTGAAATGAAAAAGAATCCGGGCGCCTGGCTTCTATGGAGTTTGATCGGATTTGGACTTTTCTACGCCCCTATAAGCTTTGCGGCGGCCTATGGACCAGGATGGCTGATTGCCGGAACATGGCAAGTGACGATCATATCGGGCTCACTTCTCGCTCCATTATTTTTCGAAACAAAACAAACACGGAACGGCCCTATTAAAGTAAGAGGGAAAATTCCGCTTATCGGTCTGTCGATGTCATTGATCATACTTCTAGGTGTTGCATTCATGCAGCTAGAGCAAGCAAGCAATCTTTCTGGAAATATGCTCTTGTTAGGGGTGGTGCCGGTCATTATTGCCTCATTTGCCTATCCATTAGGGAACCGGAAAATGATGGAGGTTTGCGGAAATCGGTTAGATGCTTATCAGCGGGTGCTAGGGATGACATTAGCAAGCCTGCCGTTCTGGCTGCTTTTATCTTTATATGGAGTTGCAACTGTTGGGCTGCCAAGCACGGGACAAACCTTTCAATCACTTCTAGTTGCATTGTTTTCTGGAGTGATTGCTACAGTACTTTTTTTCAAGGCAACGGATTTAGTAAAAGGGGATATGCAGAAGCTAGGAGCCGTGGAAGCAACGCAATCATTTGAAGTTTTATTTGCCGTAGCGGGTGAGATGCTCATTTTATCAGCACCTGTTCCTTCGTTTATTTCTTGGATCGGCATTCTATTGGTCATTGCAGGATTGGTTCTGCACAGCTATGTTTCCAACAGGGAAAAACCGTTAAAGGTACCGGCGATAAGATATAAATCTAGCTAAGCAAAAACTCATAAGGATGCCTTTGCCCGTCATGCTTAAATTGACAGACAAATACAAGGTTGATATATTGGTTTTATGAAGATAATTAAAACGATTGCACGCCCTGCTTTAAGAGATCAAGTATATGAGTCATTGAAGAAAGCCATTGTGACATTGGAATTAGAGCCTGGCCAGCGGATTATGGATAAGGATTTAGCCACACAGTTTGGTGTTAGCAGAACGCCTGTGAGGGAAGCACTCAAAAGGCTGGAGGATGAAGGCCTTGTTGAATCATTGCCTGGCTCGCAAACTCGAATTACGGAAATTCATTTGGAGGAGGCGAAAAGCGCGTTTACCGTTGTTGCAGCCCTGCATGGGTTAGCTGCACGTCTGGCAGTACCGTCTATTACGGAAGAAGATATTCAACTAATGGAAGAAAGCAATGCTCAGTTAAAAAGGGCATTAGAAAATAAAGATGTTTTAGATGCAGTGGAAGCAGACGACCAATTTCATGCGATTCTGTTATTAGCTTCCGGGAATCAGGAAATAAGCCTGGCATTAGAAAGAATTATGTCGAAGGTTCGGAGACTGGAATTTTCAAAGTTTAGTTCTCTTGATGGAATGAAATCGATTGCGGAGCACGATGAAATCATTTCTGCCTGCCGAACTAAAAATGCAAGCCTAGCCAGTTCACTGTTAGAAGAAAATTGGCTGAGTCTAGGAAGGTTATTAGTCGGAGATGCGGAATAAAGTGAATGATGCACTTTTTGAGTATAACAGCCGTTATACTCTTTTTATTTTGCTTTTTTTAAAGAGATTAAATTTTTCTAGGTCATTAACGGGTTACTCCAGATTTAAAGGACATACTTTATTTAATTCTTGCATTTCGTGTCCTATAAATCATTTTAGTCATTCACTTAAAATCAAAAATAAATATTAGAAAAAATAAAATAATCAGAAAAATGTCATTGACTGTTTGAACGATATGCGATATATTGGTTTTGGGCTTGGATTTCCCAATTAAATAATATGTTCCAATGCAGCTCTGAGTTTTCATACGATAATCAGTCAGAATGTTGTGCTTTTTGTAAAGGGATTGAACTAGATTACAAATTTAGGAGGAACGGCAATGACTTCACTTACCACAACGGCTGGAAATTATGATGTTCATGACTCAAAGGTATTAGATTGGGCAAAGGATATTATTGAAAAAAGCTCTTCTGCGAGATTAATCCAGAAGGAAATTATTGATGCTGTCGACCGGAATGCCATTTGGAGAGGGCAGGAGTGTCTTAATTTATTGGCCCCTGAGGCGCCGACAAGCCCAACTGTAAGGCAATTATTAGCTTCTGAAGTGGGAACAAGAGCGGCTGAGGGTCATATTGGACCAACACAAAGATGGTTTTCCGGAACGAAATATATAGATGAAATTGAATCATTATGTGTGGAATTGCTGAAAAAGGTATTTAATAGTAATTATGCAGATCATCGCCTCGTGGCCAGTATGATTGGGAATATGACGGTTTATGCTGCGTTAACGAAGCCTGGGGACAATATTTTAACAATTGCTCAGCCGTTTGGCGGACATTCCAGTAATCGTTACGATGGACCTGCGGGAATTCGCGGTTTGAACATTTACGATGTTCCGATGGATCCTGTTGATCTAGTTGTAAATATCGATGAGTTTGCCAAGGTGGCGAGGGAGGTAAAGCCTAAGCTCGTGACTCTCGGTGCGTCCATGACACTGTTCCCATTCCCGCTGAAGGAAATGTCTGATATTGTGAGCGAATGGGGCGGGAAAATATTCTTCGATGGAGCCCATCAGCTCGGCCTTATCGGTGGCGGACAATTCCAAGATCCATTAAACGAGGGTGCCTGTGTTATGACAGGCTCAGCTGGAAAAACATTCAGCGGACCACAGAGCGGAATTATTGTCTGGAATGATCCTGAGCTAACGAAGCCAATTTGCGATACGATTTTCCCAGCACTTGCTGCCACTCACCAAGTGAACCGTGTAGCAGCATTGGCGGCATCAGCAGCTGAATTCCTGGCATTTGGGAAGGAATATATGGCGCAAATTGTGGCCAATGCCAAGGCGCTGGCAAAAGCATTGCATGAGCGAGGCATTACAGTACTAGGAGCTCATAAAGGTTTTACCGAAACTCATCAAGTTATTTTGGATGTAAAACAGTTCGGTGGCGGGCTTGATGTGGCTCATAAACTGGCAAAAGCGAATATCATTACGAATAAAAATCTGATTCCAAGTGATAAACCTGAGGATTGGGATTTTCCAAGCGGCTTGCGCATTGGAACGATTGAAATTACCCGCCTTGGCGTGAAGGAAGCGGAGATGGAGATCATCGCAGACTATATTGTCAGTGTGCTTGAGGATCGGGATACGGTTGAGAATGTTCGCAAACAAGTCATTGATATGCGTTCTGCCTACCAAAAAATCCATTACTGCTTTGATTAATATCGCATAAAATATTTTCCAAAGAGGTTATCGTTCTTGAAACGGTAGCCTTTTCTATTTCTTTTTCCAAATTATTTTTGACCTCATCTTTCACCTATACTATAATTAGAATGTTATGGACTTTATTGGTGAATAAGCGTGAATCGCTGCTTTTAGCGTAAACGTATTGAATAGATATAGCTCGGAAATAATACTCCGAAGTGTTATGGAAATTAGAGGTGAAATGCTGTGTTTGATCGTCTTCAATCTGTAGAGGACCGCTATGAAAGATTAAATGAGCTTTTAAGTGATCCGGAAATTGTTAATGATCCAAAAAAATTGCGCGAATACTCGAAGGAACAGTCAGATATTCAAGAGACTGTTGAAGCTTATCGTGAATATAAGGATGTTCGTGAGCAATATCAAGATGCGAAAGCCATGCTTGATGAAAAGCTAGATGCGGAAATGCGTGAAATGGTAAAGGAAGAGCTTGATGAGCTGGAAGAAAAGGTCGAGGAATTAGAAGCTCGTTTAAAGATTCTTTTAATCCCGAAAGATCCGAACGATGATAAAAACGTCATCATGGAAATCCGTGGAGCAGCAGGCGGAGATGAAGCTGCCTTGTTTGCTGGTGATTTATACCGCATGTACAGCCGTTTTGCTGAGACACAAGGCTGGAAAACGGAAGTCATTGAAACGCACTCAACTGGAGTGGGCGGCTACAAGGAAATCATTTTTATGATTAACGGAAACGGCGCTTATTCAAAATTAAAGTTTGAAAATGGCGCCCACCGCGTACAGCGTGTGCCAGAAACAGAATCTGGCGGTCGTATCCACACATCTACGTCAACAGTTGCTGTTTTACCAGAGGCAGAGGAAGTAGAAATCGAAATTCATGATAAAGATGTTCGTGTTGATACATTTGCATCAAGCGGACCAGGTGGACAGAGTGTTAACACCACAATGTCAGCTGTTCGTTTAACACATATTCCAACAGGTACAGTTGTTTCCTGCCAGGATGAAAAATCGCAAATTAAGAATAAAGAAAAAGCCATGAAAGTTTTACGTGCGCGTGTTTATGATAAATTCCAACGGGAAGCACAGGCTGAGTATGATCAGGCCCGTAAATCCGCAGTTGGTACCGGAGACCGTTCTGAGCGTATCCGTACGTACAACTTCCCGCAAAATCGTGTAACAGACCACCGCATTGGATTAACGATCCAAAAGCTTGACCAAATTCTTTCAGGAAAATTGGATGAAGTGATTGATGCGTTAATCGTTGAAGAACAGTCAGCTAAGCTGGAAAGTGCATCAAATGAGTAATCAAGCTATGAAAGTCTATGAAGCCCTCCAGTGGGCTTCTTCTTTTTTAAAAGAAAAAAATCGAGATGACAATGCGGGAGAAATATTATTGCAGCATTATATGAGAATGGACCGGTCAAAATTTTTAGCTAGCCTGCGTGAAGAGGTGGAGGCGCAGGTTTTCGAGGCATTTAAGAAGGCGGTGCTTCTTCATAGTGAGGGCAGGCCCGTTCAATATATTATTGGTTTCGAGTCCTTTTATGGGCGGGATTTTAAAGTGAATGAGGATGTTCTGATTCCTCGTCCGGAAACGGAGGAACTTGTTTATCATACGCTGCAGCGAATCGGGAAACTTTTTGGAATGCAGAAGGGTCTTAAATTGGCGGATATCGGGACGGGGAGCGGCGCTATTGCCGTCACGTTAAAGCTTGAGAACCCTGAATTAGCTGTAACCGCGACAGATATTTATGGACCGACTCTGCTTTTAGCGGAGGAAAATGCCCATCACCTTGGTGCGAATGTTCGTTTTATCCAAGGAGATCTACTGAAGCCCTTTATCGAGAGTGGCGAGCGGTTTGATATTGTTCTTTCCAACCCTCCGTATATTCCGGATGGCGATATTGAATGGATGTCAGAGGTTGTAACTGAGCACGAGCCGCACCGGGCACTGTTTGCTGGAGTTGATGGTCTGAACATTTATAAAAGGCTAGCGGAAGAGCTCCCGCTTGTTGCCCGCGAACAGGCGTTAATTGGTTTTGAGGTAGGGGCTGGTCAAAGTGAAGCTGTTGCTAGTCTGCTAAAACAAGCCTTTCCTCAAGCAAAAGTGGAGACGGTTTATGATATTAACGGGAAGGACCGAATGGTATTTGCGGAGGTTGGATTTTAGGAAAATGGGTGCTCCCATTGTTAGTGTTTCTTTGATTTCGAGCCCAAAATGCTTGTCATGAAGACTTCATAGT